>DATMWF010000178.1:0-2542 GCA_035562675.1 Arenimonas sp.
CTCGCGCCGACGATTGCCATTTTGCTGGCGCCGGCCCGATGCGCGCCCAAGGCGCTGGCCAGAAAATCGATGGCGATCGAGGCCAAGGTCAGCACGCCGAGCAGTACCGTGGTGAACACGCTGATTTCCCTGAAACCACCTACCCAGGCCGCGAGCAGCATGCCGGCGAATGCCACCGGGATGCCGGGCAGCACCGGCAATACCGTGCCGAGCAGACCGACCAGGATCAGGATGCCGGAAACGATATAGGCCAATTGCAGGGTTTCAGGGCTCATGGCGTCACTTGTAGTCGCGGTGGCAGTTGTCGCAGGCCTGCTTGATGGCGCTGGAGGCGGTGGCCAGATCGGCGCAGTTGTCGATCGATTTGGCCAGCTGCAGATCCAGCACCCGACGCAGGTCGGCGCCGTAGCGGCCGAACTGGATGTCTTCCTCGCTCAAGGATTTGAAAGCCGGCTCGATGTCGCTGGCCAAAATGCGCATGGTGATCAGATGCGGCTGGATTTCCGTCGGGCTGCAGCGGTTGTCCTTGGCCAGTTTGTTCAGCGCGCCGAAATGATGGCCTTGCACCGCCATCACGCCTTTCGGGAATTCCGAGCCTTTGCCCAGGGTGTTCATCAGCATCGAGGTCAGCAGTGCGCCTGACAGCAGTCCGATCAGAATGTAAATCAATGCGCGCATGACGGAACCCTGTGATTGAAGATGCATCCATGTTAAAAGACTGGCGCGGGGCTTACAATAGCGGCATGAAAAAACACCTGCAACGCTTCTCCGGCATCGAGCGCCTGTACGGCAAGGGCAGCCTGCAGCGCCTGGGTCAATGCCATGTGGCGGTGATCGGCATCGGCGGCGTCGGTTCCTGGCTGGTGGAAGCCTTGGCCCGTTCCGGCATCGGCCAGCTCAGCCTGTTCGACGCCGATGACATCTGCCTGTCGAACACAAACCGGCAGATGCATGCCCTGGACGGACATTACGGACAGAACAAAGTCGATGCCATGAAAGCCCGCTGTCTGGCGATCAGCCCGGATATGCAGGTCAATGCCGTGGCGTCGTTCATCACACCATCCAATATGGCCGAATGGCTCGAACCCGGTTTCGACCTGGTCATCGACGCCTGCGACAGTTTCCGGGTCAAGGTCGAGCTGATCGCCTGGTGCCGGCGCCGCAAGCAGAAGATCATCGTGGTCGGCGCTGCCGGCGGCCGTACCGATCCGACCCAGATCCGCATCCGCGACCTGGCCAAGACCGAGCAGGATGCCTTGCTGGCGCTGATCCGCCGCAAGCTGCGTGCCGAATTCAATTTTCCGAAAAGCAAAGGCCGTTACTTCAGCGTGCCGGCCGTCTATTCACTGGAAAACGTGCAGTACCCGCAAGCCGACGGATCGGTCTGCGGCATCCGGCCGGAAACCGATAAGGAAGGCGGCCTGAAACTGGATTGCGGCGATGGCCTGGGCGCCGCCACGCATGTCACCGGCGCGTTCGCGTTCGCGGCCGCCGCCAAAGCCATGGAACTGTTATTGAAGCCGAAATCCGAATAAGCGCTGCGCATTGGCCGTGGTTTGCCGCGCCACTTCCGCCATCGGCAGGCCTTTCGCGTCGGCAATGGCCTGTGCGACGCGCGGCAGGCAGCTTGGTTCATTGCGCCGGCCCTGATCACCGAACAGGGGCTGGTCGGGGGAATCGGTTTCCAACAGCAGGCTATCCAGCGGTGCATCCAGCACCATGGCGCGGATGCGTTGGCTGCGCGGGTAGGTGATCGGTCCGGCGATGCCGAGGTAAAAGCCCATGGCGATGAGCTGGTGGGCCTGTTCCAGGCTGCCGGAATAGCTGTGGATCACGCCTTTGGCCGGCCCGTGCTTTTTCAAAAGCTGAATGACCCGTTCGGTGGCTTTCCGGGCGTGGATGATCAACGGTTTGTCGAAACGGACCGCAAGCCTGATGTGTTCGATGAAAACCGCTTCCTGCATTGCTACATCCAGGCCGGGCACAAAGAAGTCCAGCCCGCATTCGCCGACTGCCACGCATTCCGACAGTTGCAGCCAGCCGGGCAGGGCGTCCAGATGCGCCGGCAGGTAATCGGCTAAAAACAGCGGATGCAGGCCGAAAGCCGGCTTGATGTCCGGGTGGCTCGCGGCCAAAGCCTGCAGGCCCGGCCAACTGGCGAAATCAATGGCCGGCACCACAAACGCTGCAACCCCGGTTACCCGCCCGCGTTCCAGCGCTTCCGGCAGATCGGCGGCGAAATCCGCCACATCCAGATGGCAATGGCTGTCAATCAGCCGCATCGTTCGGCAACACGTCCGTTTTACGTTTTTTCCATGCCGCCAACAGGGCGGCACCCAAGCCAAGCAGGATTTCATCGGCGAACGGAATCATGTCCGGTGTCAGGAAGTCGAGCACGAAAAGCCCCAGCACCAGCTTGAACAGGGTCGGAAAGCGCAGTTTGGCTGCGTATGCGACGAAAGGGCCTATCAACGACTTCAACATGTGTTCACTCCGTGAATTGCTTGTCCAAATGCCATTTTGGCACAGTTTGCATCAGGGT
>DATMWF010000179.1:0-1504 GCA_035562675.1 Arenimonas sp.
GCGGTCGGCGCGCACCACATTCAACGATGGCAGCTGTTCACGCTCAAGGCGCGTCAATTCCCGTTTCGGCATCGGCAACAGCCAGATATCGGCATCCAGGCCGATCTGGTGCGAGGCGTGGCCGGTGATCATCGGACCGCCACGCGGCTGCGACATGTCGCCGATCAACAGTCCCGGCCAGCCGGACACCCCGGCGGCTTTCCGGCTGAAATGCTCCAGAAACCGGACCAGCTCAGGATGGCCCCAGTTGCGGTTTCGCGACAGGCGCATGGCCTGCCAGGACGGCCCATTCACCGGCAACGGTTCAGCGCCTGCCAAGCAGCCCTTCGAATAGAATCCCAGCGTTTCGGCCGGGAGCGCCGCGGCGGAAGCGGCTCGGCCGAACAATTCCTTGACCGGCAGGTCCGGCGCATCGGGATTGGCCAGAGGCGGCAGCGGCTTTGGCGAAAGCTGGCCTTGCTCCTGTGCACCGCAGAGCGCGGAAACGGCCAACAGAACCAAGGCGGCGAGCCGATTGGCTTTCATTGCCTGACGATCACCCGGAACGGAACATTGCAGCGGCCATGAACACTTACCTGAATCAGCCCGACACCAGCAGAGCTATGCTCAGCGCAAATCCCACTGACCAGATCAAGGAGCGCAAGGTGGCGTGGTTGCTCAGGTAAGCCCAGGTATAAGCGAGGCGGGCGCCGATGAAGGCCAGTGCAAGGTTATCGATATAGTTTTGATCGACAGTGCCCATCTGCGCGAAGACAACCCCGGCGATGAACAACGGCAGGGCTTCATAGCCATTGAGCTGCGCCGCCTGCGCCCGGCCCCGCCAGCCGCTGAGCTTTGCTTCCCACTCGCGCGGATTTTCGTTGTCATAACCGCCCTGCTTGCGCGGAATCCGGCTCAGGCTGCCCTTGGCAAGACCCACCGTTAAAACAGGCAGCAGGCAGGCGGCCAGCACGCACCATTGGGTAATTGTCATGTATTTCTCCATGTATGGATTGAGGAAAGCAGCGGATCCGGCTGAAGCTACAGGCTTTGCTGAACCAGCAGCAATTTTCGGGCCATTTCAGCATACAACATCGGCAAGCGCTCCAGATCGGCGACCGATACATGCTCGTCGATTTTATGGATGCTGGCGTTGATCGGGCCAAACTCGATGACCTCGGCGCCCAAGGGCGCGATGAAACGCGCGTCGGAGGTGCCGCCGCCGGTGTTTTCAACCGGGCTCAGCCCGCACTTCGCGGCGATCACTGCACGGACTGCCTGGCGCAGCGGGCCTTCATGGGTCAGGAACGGCTCGCCGCCGCGGTGCCAGCTGATTTCGTAGTTCAAGCCGTGCCGATCAAGTGTTTCATGCACTTCCCGCTCAAGCTGTTCGGCGCGCCACGACGGGTTGTAGCGGAAATTGAACAAGGCTTCCAGCCGGCCGGGAATGACGTTGTTGGCGCCGGTTCCGGCGTTGATGTTGGATATCTGGAAGCTGGACGCGGGGAAATCGGTATAGCCTTCA
>DATMWF010000180.1:0-4307 GCA_035562675.1 Arenimonas sp.
GCCACTTCCAGCCTGTGCGAGGCGCGGTGCAGGATGATGTCGGTCGGCTTGACGCTCATGTCGGTTCTTTCTTCCGTTTGGCGCGTGGGTGCGCGGCGTCGTACACCGTGGCCAAGCGCTGAAAATCGAGGTGAGTATAAATTTGTGTGGTGGCGATGTCGGCGTGGCCGAGCAGCTCCTGCACGCTGCGCAGGTCGCTGGAGGACTCCAGCATGTGGCTGGCGAACGAATGCCGCAGCAGGTGCGGATACACGCGCTTCCAGATGCCCTGCCGCTGCGCCAGCTGGCGCAGGCGCAGCTGGATGGCGCGGCTGCTGATCACCGCGCCATGCCGGCCCGGGAACACCGGCGATGCCGTGCCGGCGGCCGAATGTGCCTGCCAGGCTTTCAACGCCGTGATGGCATGGCTGCCGACCGGCACGATGCGGGTTTTGGCGCCCTTGCCGAATACCCGCACCAGGCAGTCCTCCATATCCAGGTCCTGCCAGCGCAGCGAACACAGCTCCGACACCCGCAGGCCGGAGGAATACAGCAGCTCCAGCAGCGCGCGGTCGCGCAGGCCGAGCGTGCCCTCGGTCGGCAGTTCCACCAGACGCACCGCCTCATCGACGTCCAGCACCTGCGGCAGCTTACGCGGCGCTTTCGGGGCGCGCAGGCCGGCGCTCGGGTCATGCGCCAGGGCGCCCTGCTTCATCAGATGCTTGAACAGGCTGCGCAGCGCGGATAACCGGCGCTGTACGCTCTTCGCGGCCAGGCCGCGCCGGTGCTCCTGGGCCATGAACTGCTGCACATGGGCGAACCGCACGGCATCGGGAGCGTACAGGGCGTTGGCTTGGCAATACGCGTGCCATGCGGCCAGATCACGCCGGTAACTGCTGAGCGTGTGTTTCGAGGCTTGCCGTTCGACGGTCATGTACTGCAGGAACCGCTCGATGCCGGAAGCCACCCCGTCCATGTTCAGCGCCGGCAGCGCAGCATGGCGACCTGGAACAGTTCGCCGATCCAGCGCAGGAACAACGTGCCCATGCCCGGATAAAAGCGGTGGCCGTCGGCGCTGCCGATGGCGATCAAGCCGACGCCGCTGACCGGAATCAGCGCGATGGACTGCGTATATTCGGCGCTGTCGCCGAACAGCACCTGGATCTTCTCGGCATTCAGGCGCCCGCAGATCGGCTCGCCGCTGGCCAGGCAGTCGAAGAAGGTCGCCAGGCGCACGTCGTTTTCGTCGATCTGCGCATACCAATCCGCCGCCACGCCGACGATCGGCGCAAAACTGATGATGCGCACCGCTTCCGTTCCGAAATCCTCCTTCAGGCAGGCCGCGAGGGTTTTGACCACATCGGCGGAGGTGTTCGCCCGGATCAAGGCCAGCGACAGCTGGTGGATATGCTGCGACAGGGTTTCATTGTCCTGCGCATTCAGGCTCAGCTCGTGCAGGCGGTGGGTCAGGTCGCGGTTCTTATCGCGCAGGATTTCCAGCTGGTAGCTCGACAGCGTGGCGGTCTTGCCGTCTTCCTTCGGCACCACCAGGCTGGCGGCCAGATCGGGGAACTGGCCGAGGAAGCTTGGATGGCGGCGGAGCCATACCGCCACTTCGTGGGCGCTCAGCTTTTCGGGTCTATCGTCAATCATTCAGCCATTCTCCTTCATAAACCAATACGGCAGGGCCGGTCATCAGTACATCGGCGCCATCCCCGGCCCACGCGATTTCCAGCACACCGCCGGGCAGATGCACGTCAAGCCTGTGCTCGACCAAGCCCAGACGGATCAGGCTCACAGCGGCGGCGCAGGCGCCGGAACCGCAGGCCATGGTCTCGCCGACGCCACGCTCGAACACGCGCAGGCGGATGTGCCGGCGGGTGACGATCTCGGCGAAGCCGACGTTGACGCCCTCCGGGAACACCTGGGAGCCCTGTACGGCCTGGCCCCAGCGCTCGACCGGCGCGTCAAAGCAGCTTTCCACCTGAATCACCGCATGCGGATTGCCCATCGAGACCGCCGAAAACGCGATATGTTGGCCATCGAACGGCAGCTGATAGACCAGGCTGGCCTGTTCAGCGACCAAGGGTACGTCGTCCGGCGCGAAACGCGGCCGGCCCATGTTCAAGGTATAGCGGCTGTCCTGCCCGCGCGACACCCGGACCAGCCCGGCCGGGCTGTCCAATGCAAACGCCTCGTCATCGGCCACGCCGCGCAGCACCAGCCAATGCGCCACGCAACGCGCACCGTTGCCGCACTGCCCGGCAAAACTGCCGTCCTGGTTGATGATGCGGTAGGCCGCCACGGCATCCGCCGATCGCGGCTTTTCGATGGCAAGCAACTGGTCGAATCCGATGCCGAAATGCCGGTGCCCCATCAGGCGCAGGGTGTCGATGTCCGGCAGGGACCCGCCGCCGCGGCAGTCAAGCACCGCGAAGTCGTTGCCGGTGCCGTGCATTTTGCTGAAGCGCACGGCCATTACGATGCGGCCCCGGCCTCGGCCTGCTTCTGCTCGGGCTTCACCAGCGGACCTTTGTTGCCGCAGGCAGGCGCCAGCAGGCACAGCGCCAGCACAAGCAGCAGGGATGTCGCACGGGATTTGTTCATGGGGAAAGTATAGCCGAAACCGGCTTTACTTCACGTCCAGCACGTCCAGCATGTAGGCGAACTGCTCGGCACTTTCCTTGTAACGCTGGAAACGTCCGGACTTGCCGCCGTGACCGGCCTCCATGTTGATGCGGAACACCACCGGGTTGGCATCGGTCTTGAACTCGCGCAGCTTGGCGACATACTTGGCCGGCTCGAAATACTGGACCTGCGAATCCCACAGGCCGGTGCCGATGAACATGGCCGGGTAAGCCCTGTGCCCGATGTTGTCGTACGGCGAGTAGCTCAGCATGTAGTCGTAATACCTGCGGTCGTTCGGGTTTCCCCACTCGTCGTATTCGTTGGTGGTCAGCGGGATGCTCTCATCAAGCATGGTGGTGAGCACATCGACGAACGGCACCTGCGAGATGATCAGGGTGTAATCCGCGGGCGCCATGTTGGAAATGGCGCCCATCAGCAACCCGCCGGCCGAACCGCCATAGGCGGCGACACGGTCTTTGGCGGCGTAGCCCTGGCTGACCAGAAAGCGGGTGACGTCGATGAAGTCGGTGAAGGTGTTGATTTTGTTCAGCAGCCTGCCGCTGTCGTACCAGGCGCGGCCCATCTCCTGGCCGCCGCGGATGTGTGCGATGGCATACACCATGCCGCGGTCGAGCAGGCTGACGTTGATGATCGAGAAGCGCGGGTCGGTGCTCAGCCCGTAGCTGCCGTAGGAATATTGCAGCAGGGCGGCCGAACCGTTCTTTTCAAAGCCTTTCCTGTACACCAGGGAGACCGGGATTTTCGTGCCGTCTCGGGCGGGGGCCCATTGCCGCTCGGTCACGTAGTCGTCCGGATCGTAGCCGCCCAGCACCGGGTCGCGTTTCAGCAACCTGCGTTCGGAAGTCGCCATGTTCACTTCGTATACCGTGTTCGGCGTGGTCAGCGAGGTGTAGGCATAGCGCAGCCACGGCGTATCCGGGCTGGCGTTGACGTTCAGGCCCATGCTGTAAGCCGGCTCATCGGAGGCCACGTACTCGCTCTTGCCGTCATTCGTCAGCGTGCGCAGGCGCAGCAGGGCGTTGGAGCGCTCTTCGATGGCCATGAAGCCATCGAACAGTTCGTAGCTTTCGATGAACACATCGTTCTTGTGCGGCACCAGCTCCTGCCAGGCGCTGCGGTCGCCGAACGGCCTGTCATCGGCCAAAACCATCAGCCTGAAATTCGGCGCGTCCCAGTTGGTGCGGATCACCCAGCGGCCACCCAGGTGGTCGGCCTGGTATTCGAAATCACGCTGGCGCGGAGCGATGACGGTGAATTCGCCCGGCGCGGCGGCAGGGGTGCAGCGCTGCTCGGCGCTGACCGTGCTCTGTGCCTGGATGCAGATGAACCGTTCGGAACGCGAACGTGAAATGCCCAGGTAGAAACTGTCGTCCGCCTCCTCATAGACCGTGCGGTCCTGGTCGGCGGCGCTGCCCAGCACATGCGTCTTGACACGCTTGCTGAGCAGAGTGAGCGGGTCCTTGTCGATGTAGAACAGGGTCCGGTTGTCATCGGCCCAGACGATGTTGGCTTCGATGTTGTCGACCGCATCGGCGTACACCTCGCCGGTCAGCAGGTTCTTCACCAAAAGCCGGTACTGGCGCCGGCCGACCGAGTCCTCGGCCCAGGCCACCAACCGGTTGTCGGGGCTTATTTCCCAGTCGCCGATGTTGAAATAGCCCTTGCCGGCGGCCATCAGG
>DATMWF010000181.1:0-5136 GCA_035562675.1 Arenimonas sp.
CCTCAACGCCTTCGCCTGAGCCGAATCAACCGGGGGCGCATTCTTTTTCCCACAGCCTGGCGAAAGGACCACGACCAAGGCCAGGATCAGGGCGTTGCAAGGCACGCTGCGGGTGATGCGCATAGAAATAACTGTCAAGGAAGGCTTAGGCACGTTAAGCTAAGTTATCCTATGTTGCAAGAATCCGCTATGCTCTGGCTTGACCAACCCTCAGATTTAACTCAGTTTTTACAAAAACACCGCAGTGCACGACTGGTCGCCATGGATACCGAATTCATCCGTGAACGTACCTACTACCCCCAATTGGCCTTGGTCCAGCTCTGCATAGACGGCGATATCGCGCTGATCGACCCGACCCGTCCGGACATCGCCGCGTTGCTGGTGCCTATGCTGACCGATCCGAACGTGGTCAAGATCATGCATTCCAGCAGCGAAGACCTGCAGGCTTTCAAGGCCGGCTGCAATGCCGTGCCCTCGCCGGTCTTCGATACCCAGGTGGCTGCGGCCCTGTGCGGCTTTGGCGCCGGGCTGAGTTATCTGAAACTGGTCGAGCAGCTGTGCGGCGTCACCTTGGAAAAAGGCGAAACCCGCTCGGATTGGCTGTTACGTCCGCTGTCCGAATCGCAGCGGCATTATGCCGCCGATGACGTGCGCTACCTGCTCGCCATCCACGACCTGCTTGACGCGAAGCTTGATGCGCTGGGCAGGCGGCCATGGCTCGATGCCGACTGCCTGCGTGCCGCCGTCGCCGCGGCCGAGGAGGCCGCCGACCCCAATCCGCATCTGGGCATCCGCACCAACCAGACCCTTGACCGGCCAGCGCAGCTCCGTCTGCGCCGGCTCCTGCGCTGGCGGGATCAGCGCGCCATCGAGCGGAACAAACCGAAACGCTGGATCATCGACAATGACGTGGCCTTGGCCTTGAGCCGGAACGCCATCACCGACATCAGCGAACTGGATGCCATCCTGGCACGCTTCCCAAAATCGCCGAAGGCCGCGAGAACCCAGCTCTTCGCGCTGCTGCAGAAACCGTTCGACGACGAGGAACTGCAGGCGCCGATCATCAACGAGCCGGCACAGACCCAAAAAGCCCAGATCAAGGCGCTGCAGCTGGCGGTGGCCGACATCGCCAAAGCGCTGGACGTGCCGGACGGCCTGCTGTGCTCGCGCAAGCACCTGGAATACCTGCTGGAAACCGGTGCATGGCCGGCGGCGCTGGCCGGCTGGCGGCAGGAGCTGCTGTCGGATGCGTTCAGCGCGATACTCGCGCCAAAGCCTTGATTGCCGGCCCGTCTTGAATTAGCATAAAGTTCCAAGGGTCCGTAGCTCAGCTGGGAGAGCGCGTCGTTCGCAATGACGAGGTCAGGAGTTCGATCCTCCTCGGATCCACCAAATCAGACAAGACCGCATCATGCGCCCATCGAAAATCGCCCTGCTTTGCCTGTTGCCTTTCGCGGCCACACCCCCGGTCATGGCGCAGCAACCGGCGGCGCCGGCCGAGCAACCGCCCGCCAGCGCCTCGCTGAGCCGGTTTTTCTTCAAGGTCGGCGCGCACAAAGGCACGGTGCTGGTGGTCTATGTGACCGCGGATTTCCTGGATCTGTATATCTGGGAGAAGGATGCGCTGATGGAACCGCTGTTCAAGGCCGAACACGCCAAATCGGCGGCCTTGACCACCATCGCGCTGCGCGACGCCAAATCCGGCAAGACAGTCGGCACCTATGCGCCGAAAGCCGGCGTTTCCATGCTCTGAGGCGCACCGGGCCTTTACAGCTTCCGTCCCTGCCGGCTCAAAACCCGATATCGTCGACCAGGGGATCCAGCGTGGGATCGAGCGCGATGCGGTCATCGAACACGAAACAGCGGCCGTCGTAATGTTTTCCACCGACTTTTTCGAAGTAGCCTAAAATGCCGCCTTCCAGCTGGAAGCAGTTTTGGTAACCGTCGTTCTGCATGCGCAACACCGATTTTTCGCAACGGATGCCGCCGGTGCAGAAGCTGACGATGGTCTTGCCTTCCAGCTCCGGTTTCAGCAGTTCAACGGCTTTGGGCAGGTCGGTGAAGCGGTTGATGGGGAAAACCAACGCGTTGCTGAAACTGCCGTGCACCACTTCGTCGATGTTGCGGGTATCCAGCAGCACCACCTCGCGGCCGTCGTCGTCCTTGCCGTTGTCCAGCCAGCGCGCCAGCGTTTCCGGCTGCACGGCGGGCGCGCGGCCCTGCTCCGGCTGCAGGCCGGGATCGCGGTAGGTGATGATTTCCTTTTTGCGCTTGACCCGCAGGCGCTTGAACGGCACGAACGAACTCCGGCTGTACTTTACCGGGATGCCGGCGAAGCGCGCATCGGTGTTCAGCTCGGCCAGAAAACCGTCGATGTCATCAGGGCTGCCGGCCAGGAAAATATTGATGCCTTCCGGCGATACCAGCACCGTGCCTTTCAGTTCCAGCCGGACGCACAGGCCCTTGATCCACACGGCGACGGCGTCGGAATCGGCGATGGTGACGAAACGGTAGGCGGCGATGTTCTGGATCGGTTGCATGGGGGCCTCTTGGGCCCCTATTTTAACGCGTCAGGCCAGTCTTTGCCTATGTCAACGCTGAACGCCGGTCGCGATGCGCACCCGCCGGAACGGGACCTCAGCGCTATCGCCGTTCTCGCCGGGCGCCGCTTCGAACTCCCGGGCAAAACGGTGGCCGGCATACACCGCATGCGCGATCAGGCCGGGCGCCAAGGCATCGCCGATGCAGCTGACCTGCGCGATGCCAGCCGCCTGCCATTCACTTTCACGGACCAAAAGCGCCTGAAACAGGGCATCGTCGGGAAGCCGCATGGTCACGCTGACCACTGCGTTGGCGTCCAGGTGGACGACCTCATCGGACCAGACACAGGCCAATTCCGCCCGGTGGCCATCGAAAGCCAGTAAGGATTTCGCGGTATGCAGATGGATGCCGAGCTTGCGCAGGCGCTTCTGGATATGCCGGTAGTCGAGGGTATTGGCAGTCCAGCCGGCGATGACGTCATCCGGGGTCGCGAAATGGACTTCCAGGCCGCGTGCGGCCAGCACTTCGGCCAGCACGCTGGCCAGGTAGAAATTATCGTCGTCATACAGCAACACCGGACCGGCGTCCGGAAAACGGCCGGCCATGATGTCGTCCGGCGTGAACACCGACGGCCGATCGCAGCCGGTGAACGGTTCGCTGCCGCTGCGTCCAATACCGGTGCGCACCCAATGCGAACCGGTCGCCAGCACCACCGCATCGGCGCCGATGGCGAGCACGTCCTCGGCGCTCAAGCTATTGCCGCGGAACACCGAAACATTCGGCATCGGCTCGATCTGGCCAACCCGCCAGTCGCGGACCCGACGCCATTCGGCCAGACCCGGCAAAGCCGATTCCTTCAGCACGCGTCCGCCCAGATGCTCGGTGGCTTCCGCCAGCATGACCTCGTAACCGCGTTGGCCCAAGGCGCGCGTGGCCTCCAGCCCGGCCGGCCCGGCGCCGACCACCAGAATGCGTTTTTCGGATTTTTTCACCGGCATGTGCTCCGGATGCCAGCCCTTGCGCCACTCTTCGCCCATGGTCGGGTTCTGCGTGCAGCGGATCGGCGTGATGGTCATGTCACCGGATACGCAGATGTTGCAGCCGATGCACTCGCGGATGGCATTGATCGCGCCGGTTTCGATTTTTTTCGGCAGGAACGGGTCGGCGATCGACGGGCGGGCCGCGCCGATCATGTCCAGCGCCCCTTCGCGGATCAGCCGCACCATGGTGTCGGGCGAGGTGAAACGGCCGACGCCGACCACGGGCTTGCTGGTGATCTGCTTGACCCAGGCCGTAAACGGCTGCTGGTAACCCTCTGCGCCGAAACGCGAGGTCAGCGAGTCGTTGTACCAGGCCGCGACGTTGACGTCCCAGATGTCCGGCAGGTCGGCCAGGTGATGCACGATCTCCTTGGCCTCGGCATTGTGCACGCCGCCCTCGCCCAAAAACTCTTCGGTGGCGAAACGCAATGCCACCGCGCAGGTATCGCCGACCGCATCCTTGGTGTCCTGCAAGACTTCGCGCAGCAGCCGGATGCGGTTTTCCAGGCTGCCGCCGTAGTCGTCCGTGCGCTGGTTGCGGCGGCGCTGCAGGAAGTGCATGGCCAGCGACAGGTCATGCGCGGCATACACGTAGATGATGTCGAATCCGGCGCGCTTGGCGCGCAGGGCCGCGGCCCTGTGCCATTGCCGGTAGTTCCGGATGTCGCGCAGGTTCATTGCCCGGGCCTGCAGCGGATAGCCGTATTTCAGCGGTGTGTGGGATGGTGCCAGCGGCACTTCGCGGCTGTACAGGTTCGAGGACGTGTAGCCGTTATGGGTCAGCTCGACCGCCGACAGCGCGCCGTGCGCCTTGACCTTCTCGCACATCAGCGCCAGCGACGGAATATCGCCGTCATCCCACAGGCGGGCCTCCACATAGGGCGAGACGTCGCCGCTCGGGTGGATCTCGCACTCTTCGGTGCTGACCACCGCCCAGCCGCCCTGGGCCTTGATCTCACGCATCGCAGCGTGTGCTTCCGGCATCTGGTGGCCCATGCCGTTGCAGTGCGGCACCTGGTAAAACCGGTTGCGGGCGGTGACCGGCCCGAGTTGTACCGGCTCGAATAAAATATCGTAACGGGGATCGCGGCTCATGGCGTGTTCTCAGGAAATGGCTGGTTGCTTACCGGCCTGCTTCTGGACGTACCAATACACCGGCAAGCCCAGCAAGGCCAGGACCAAGGACCACAGCAAGGGCTTCATGCCGATGCCGAAGAACGACATGAGCACGAATATCACCGCCAGCAAGGCGATGCAGGCATACAGCGTGTAGTTGGCGGTCCGCGACCTGTCGGGCATCCTCAACAGGGCAACCGCCGTCAGGATGTATACGGGCAGGTTCGCCGCGGTGACCACCAGGCTCAGGAAAATGTAGCCGTCCGCCAGGGAATCGCTGTAACTCATGATGGCCAGGATCGTACACATGACACCGGCCAGCAGCAAAGCCCTGATCGGCGCACCGGCGGCATTCAGGCCGCTCAGTCCGCGCGGCATGGTTTCGTTCAACGCCATGGTACGGGTCATCTGGCCGACCAGAAGCGTCCAGCCGTTCAGG
>DATMWF010000182.1:0-8127 GCA_035562675.1 Arenimonas sp.
CGCCCAGAGCGCACCGAAGAAGAGAAAAAGCGCCTTGACGAACAGCGCAAGCTGGAACAGCAGAAGCGCCGTGAAGAACAGCTGAAACGCGAAACCGAGCGCAAAGAAGCGCAACGCGCCGAAAACCAGCGCAGGGAAGCGGCAAAACGTTCTCAGCCTGATTCGGAAAATACCGGCGCCGCTGCCGCGGTCATGGATATCGCGCCGGGTGAAAACAGCGACGCCGTATCAGCCTTGGTTACCGAAGCCGGCGAAGCGGCGCCACAGACCGTTGACGCATTGAACGAAAATGGATCGAAACGCCGCCGCGGCCGCCGTGGTGGCCGCCGCCGCCGCCGTCAGGAAGGCGATGGTCCGGAAAACGCGGAGAACGCATCGCTGTCCGGGAACGACCAGTCCGAATTGGACTTCGATGACGCCGATGACCAGGATGATATCGTCATAACACTTGGTGAAGCGGAAACGACGGAATCAGCGGACTTATTCGCAGCAGAGAACGAAAGCAAGCCTTCGGAAAAACCTGTTGCCCGTGAGCCACGTGAGCCACGTGAGCCACGCGCGCCCAGAGCGGCGACAAGGCCATCACCGGTTGTGGTATCGGCCATTCCGGTGACGTTCGCTGAATCGGATTTTTCCGATTTGGG
This sequence comes from Arenimonas sp., assembly GCA_035562675.1. Lineage (GTDB taxonomy): Bacteria > Pseudomonadota > Gammaproteobacteria > Xanthomonadales > Xanthomonadaceae > Arenimonas. The sequence continues at coordinate 645 of DATMWF010000182.1, forward strand.
CGATACCGAGGAGCCTGAACCTGCTGCCGACTCGGTTGTTGAACCCGCTGTTGTTCCTGCCGAACCGGTTATTCCTGCTACGGCGCCAGTCGCCGCTGCGGTGGTTCCGGTTGAACAGGTGATTGCAACCGAAGAGCCTGATGCGGAACTGCCGGATGTTACGGTGGAGCCTGAAAAGCAAGTCGCGGCAGCACTGACGGCCACTCCGGACTTCATTGAACCGAAACCGCAGCAGACCGGCTACGTGCCGGTCGCCCCGCCATCGTTCTCGATGCCGAATGCGCCGAGCAACGGCTTCGATTTCACGGTCCGCATCAGCCCGGAAAACAGAGCCGACTAAACGACCTGCGTAGGTTCGGTTATGCCGTGCAAAGCGGCTAACCGGGCCAAGGCGATCGTGTCATGGATCCCGAGTTTTTCCAGGATGCGGTATTTGTGGGTCGCGATCGTTTTCGAACTGACGCAAAGTTTTTTTGCCATATCCTCGGCCCGCCAGCCTTGGCAGAACAACAGGGAAATCTCGATTTCCCTGGCCGAGAGCAGCTCGAACGGGGAATCCTTCTGTTTGCAAAGCGCCATTCTCTGGGCGAGCTCACTGCCAAGATAGCGCTTGCCGCGCGCCACGTCCCGGACGGCGCGGATCAACTCCTCCGCATCGCAGGCCTTTCCAAGATAGCCGCTCGCGCCGGCATCCATCAGGCGCTTCGGCATCGGACCATCCTGCTGCACGGAAACAATGATGACCTTGGACGGCGATGAGGCTTTATGCAGCCTTTCGGTGATCTCAAGGCCGCTCAATCCCGGCATATGCAGGTCACACAGAACCACATCCGGCTTCAACGCACGGATTTTCTGAAGGCCCTCCTCGCCCGTTTCAGCCTCGCCGACGACCCGCATGTCCATGTGCTGCTGCAATATCAGGCGGTATCCGACACGGACAAGGGAATGGTCATCAAGCAGGAATACGGTAATCATGGCGATGCTCCGGTGAAGGGATAACCTAAAGCATAACCAAGCCAAATCCGGCTGCAATCATCATTTTTCTGCATGCGCGGTAGGAATTTTCCTATAATGAATGCCAACCGTAACCGCAGCCGCCATGAATATTGACTCGTTGAAGCAAAAATCAGCAAAGCTTAAATACGATATTCAGGCCCGCTATTGGCCTAAACTCGTCGCTGTGCTTGAAACCAGAAGCCTCCGCGGCCTGTTCTTCAGGGCCCTTCTGCTTGGCCTGCTGGTTTCCATACCCTGGCAATGCAGCAGGCTGGTCTATAACGCCTACTTCACCGAAAGCCCCGATGAACGGATGGAACAAGGCACACCGCTCGTCGGCCCTGACCGGAACAGCGGCAGCATAACCAAAATGCCCAACCCACGCGCACGCCGGGCACCTGCACAGACCGAAACGTCGGCAAGCTCAGCGGGTGAACCGTCGGTGATTGCGGAACAGAGCCAACAGCCGACGGAAGCGCCTGCGCCGCATCCTCAAAACCAGGAAGCCAAGCCAATCCACCAGGAAGCTCCGAAATACCCCATAGAAGCGCTAAGAAACAACGAGACGGGCACCGTGCAGCTGCGTGTAAGGGTGGATACGGACGGCGTGCCTGCCGATGTAAGCATCGAAAACAGCTCCGGAAGCCGCAACCTGGACCGGGCGGCGCGCGCAGCCGTCTCCCAATGGCGGTTCAGTCCCAAGTATGAAAACGGCGTTGCGGTGGCCAGCGATATCCTGATTCCGGTTGAATTCAAAGCCGGACAATGAAACCCAAATGCGGCGAAAGAGGTTAAAATAAACGACTTGGAGAGATGGCCGAGCGGTTTATGGCAGCAGTCTTGAAAACTGCCGTGGGTTCATAGCCCACCGTGGGTTCGAATCCCACTCTCTCCGCCATTTGCCATGGAATGCCGCTGCCGCCTGGGGTTTTCCAGTCACCGGAGTATTATCCATGCGCACGTTCCTTGCACTCGTATTCGTCGTCGCCGGACTGACGGCCTGCTCAGAACCTCCAAGACACCAGATCGTGTTCAGTGATGCCAGCACCTGCCGCATCGTCGTCAACGACCTGCAGTATGGCGCGGCGAACGATACCGAGCGCCCTTGCGCCATCGAATCGGCGGTTGCGGATGACGTCAAGGCGGCGACCGTCAATTTCCTGAGCGAGAAATGCAATGCCTACCGCTACACGTTCAAGCGCAGAGCGGAGGACGGCGGCGTCATCCTGGGCTTCCAGCCAAGCGAGAACATCCCGAACGCCGGTTGCGACTTCATTCCTGAATACAGCAATCCGGAAGCGGAATGGCATCTCAGCCTGCCTGAGGCACAAAGCAACTGAGCCCGCCCGCCACGGATTAGACGCCGAAGCCAAATCGTACTAAAATCATTCAGCATACCCATAGCGCAGGTTGCCTGCCGTTCATTCAGCCGGCGCCATCACCTCATAACGCGGAGACGGTCCATGTGGTTGATCATCATTGCGGCGGCAGTCGGTGTCTTGGCGTATGTCCTTCTGCGCGGCGAGCCATCCCGTCCGGTCAAATCAAAGCGCCCCCTGTCGAAAGGAGCCACGGAGGTTCCCGCCCGGACGCTTGATCCCACGCAGTTCAGGAACCAGGCCGGCGTCGTCGCATGGGAGTTTCTGGTGCCGAACCTCAGTACGGCATGCGCATACGCAAGAAACAACGCCGGTGTGCGCAAAAGCGCCATGGACTGCACGGTTCTGCCGCTGGCGGACTGCGGCTCGGAAACCTGCATATGCCATTACCGGCCCGTATACGAATCACGAAAGGTCCAGCGAAGGCAGGCCGTCGACCGCCGCGAATCGGTGCGCTTCGACGCCGGAACAGATCGCAGGGGATCGCCGGAACGCCGCAAGGGCGAGCCGGACTGGCAGGAAAAAATCATTAAATAGCGGTAACCGCCCCATTCGCCCAATAGCGGGTATTTTCCACAAAAAAAACCCGACGTCCTGTCGGGTTTTTAAGGTTGATGGCTCATTGGAGAGAGATTCGCACCCCTGGCGTTGCGAACACCATCAACAACTGGATTCTGACGCAATCCACGCCGCCATGCACCAAGAATTTTTCTTGGTGGGACTCTTAACCGATTTTTGTCTTGCCCTGCATGTAAAGACGCAGCGCATCGGGAACGGTGATGCTGCCGTCGCTGTTCTGGTAATTCTCCATCACCGCCACCAGGCAGCGTCCGACCGCGACACCCGAACCGTTCAATGTATGCAGCGGCTCGGTCTTTCCGGTTTCGGGATTACGCCAGCGCGCCTGCATGCGGCGTGCCTGGAAGCTTTCGCAGTTGGAAATCGAGCTGATTTCGCGATAGGCGGCCTGGCCCGGCAGCCAGACTTCCAGATCATGGGTCTTTGCGGCCGAGAAGCCCATGTCGCCGGTGCACAGAAGAACGCGGCGGTATGCCAGCCCGAGTTTTTCCAGGATGGCTTCGGCATGGCCGGTCATGCGCTCATGCAGCTCATAACTCTCCGTTGGCCTGGCGATGGCGACCAATTCGACTTTCTCGAACTGGTGTTGCCGGATCATGCCACGCACGTCCCTGCCGTAACTGCCCGCTTCAGCCCGGAAACACAGGGAATGCGCGGTCATCAGCAGAGGCAGTCGGCCGTCTTCGACGATTTCATCACGCACCAGGTTGGTCAGGGTCACTTCGGACGTCGGTATGAGATAGCGCTTGCTGTCGCCGACCATGGTGGTGAACAAGTCTTCCTCGAATTTCGGCAGTTGTCCGGTTCCGAGCATGCTTTCGGCGTTGACGATCAGCGGCGTATTGTGTTCGGTGTAACCATGCAGAAGCGTGTGGGTATCCAGCATGAACTGGGCCAGCGCGCGGTGCATCTGCGCCAGTTCGCCTCGCAGAACGGTAAAACGCGAACCGGACAGTTTTGCACCGGCAGTGGCGTCCAGCCAACCGTTTTTCTCGCCAAGCGCCACATGATCCCTGACCTCGAAATCAAATGTCGGCGGCGTGCCGGATTTCTTGAGTTCAATGTTGTCGTTTTCGTCCTTGCCGACCGGAACGGATTCATGCGGGAAATTGGGGATGACCGCCATGGCGTCGAACATGGCCCTGGTCAAGGCATCCAAGGCCTGTTCGGATGCTTTGAGTTCATCGCCGTAAGCAGCCACTTCGGCCATCAGCGGTTCCACATCCTCGCCCTTGGCCTTTGCCTGGCCGATGGCTTTCGAACGGGTATTGCGCAGGTTCTGCAGCTCCTGGGTGCGGGTCTGCAGGCGCTTGCGCTCCGATTCAAAGTCTTCGAAACATGCCACATCCAGCACGTAGCCGCGGGTCTGTCGGAGTTTATCGGCGGTTTCCTGCAGCTGGCTGCGGAAGAGAATCGGGTCTAGCATGGGAGCATCCAGTCGAAATTGCGGGCTAAACGTCAATTATCGCCTCGACGGCCCTGTTCAGCAAGGAATTATCTTCCGCTACGCACCAGCCCCAACATGTCAGGCCCACTTGCACATTCGCGGATCCTGCCTTACCTATTTCGCCCAAGGGCAAGGCTTTACGCGCGATGGTACCCAACCCATTCGACCGAAAGATCGGCGATGAACACGCGCCTGAGGTCCCCGTTTCGGCCCTTGCCTAGCTCTTATCTTTCCGGTGTTGGCTACGCAGTTGCCGGATACGCGCAAGCTTTTCCCCGATCTTGATTTCGGAGCCCTGCTGTACCGGCCGGTAATAGACTTTTTCGCCCAAGGCCTCCGGAAAGCAGGTTTGGCCGTAATCGATGCCACCCTCGATATCGGGATCATAGGCATAGCCCTTGCCGAAACCGAGCTCTTTCATGAGTTTGGTCGGCGCGTTGCGGAAATGCAGCGGCACGTCGAGCGTGCCGGTCTCGCGGATGTCGGCCTTGACCGCGTTGTAGGCGGTATACGCCGCGTTGGATTTGGCTGCAACCGCCAGATACAGGGTGCATTCGGCCAAGGCCAATTCACCTTCCGGTGACCCTAGGCGGTCGAACGCATCCCAGGCCTGCATGGCGATGCCAAGCGCACGCGGGTCGGCCAAGCCGATATCCTCCACTGCCATCCGGGTCAGCCGGCGCGCAAGATAGCCCGGATCGCAGCCGCCGTCCAGCATCCGGGTCAGCCAGTACAGCGCCGCGTCGGGATTGGAGTTGCGCACGGATTTATGCAGCGCCGAGATCTGGTCATAGAACTGGTCGCCGCCTTTGTCAAAACGGCGTGTCCGGTCGGCCAACACCTGCTGCAGCAGGGCATCGGTGACCTCACCGTGCGACGAGCCGGCAACTTCAGCGGCGATCTCCAACAGCGTCAGTGCACGCCGGACATCGCCGTCGGCCGCCTGCGCGATGCTGCGCAGCTGGCTCTCGGCAATCACGAGCGTGCCGCCCAGCCCGTTGTCATGGTCCGCCAATGCATGCCGCAACGCGGTTTCGATGGCCTCGACTGAAACCGCATCCATCACATGCACGCGGCAGCGAGACAGCAGCGCGGAATTGAGCTCGAAGCTCGGGTTCTCGGTGGTGGCACCGATGAACACGATACTGCCTTTCTCGATGAAGGGCAGGAAGGCATCCTGCTGTACTTTGTTGAATCGATGGACCTCGTCCACGAACAGGACGGTCGACTCGCCATGCTGGAAATGCTGTTCGGCCTCCGCCAGCACTTTACGCACCTCCGGCAGGCCGGACATCACGGCTGATATCGAAATGAAACGCGCCTTTGCGTATTGCGCCACCAGCAGCGCCAGCGTGGTTTTCCCGCAACCAGGCGGCCCCCATAGGATCATCGAATGGATCCGGCCGGACTCGATGGCCATGCGCAAGGCCGAGTCCTCGGAAAGCAGTCGGTCCTGACCGACCATGTCGGCCAGCCGCCGCGGACGCATGCGTTCAGCCAGTGGCTGCAAAGCCGATTTGGCGAACAGGTCACTCATCCTGCGGCTGGATAAACCAGTCCTGCACCCGGACCAAGATCCCACCCCAGAAATATCCAGAGTGTGAACAGCATCGACCACCCGATTAAAAAGGTGATGGAATACGGAATCATCGTGGCTACCACCGTACCAATTCCGGCCTTCGGTTCATAACGTTGCAGGAAGGCGATGATCAGCGCGAAATAGCTCATCATCGGTGAAATGATGTTGGTCACGGAGTCGCCTACCCTATAGGCCGTTTGGGTGACTTCCGGCGAGTAGCCAAGCAACATGAACATGGGAATGAACACCGGCGCCATCAACGCCCATTTGGCCGATGACGATCCCATCGCCAGATTCACGGTGGCCGTCAGCAGGATGAAACCCAGCAAAAGTGGAATCTTGGGCAGGCCCAGCGATTTCAAGGCGTCGGCGCCTTCAACGGCGACGATCAATCCCATCTGGGTCCAGTTGAACAAAGCCACGAACTGTGCGGCAAAGAACACCAGAACCATATAACTGCCCAAGGTGGCCATCGAGGCCGACATGCCCTTGATTACGTCGTTATCGCTCTTGATAGTTCCCGCGCCGACACCGTAGGCGATACCGATGATCGCACCGGCCAGGAATATCAACGCTACGATACCGTGCAGGAAAGGCGAAAGAGCCTTCAGCAGATCGGGCTCGCCGGTGATGCGCAGGACGCCATTCGCCGGAACGGTCGCAATCAGGACGAGCACAATCAGAACAGCAGTGGCGATGGCTGCATAGCCCAGGCCGCGCTTCTCAGCGTTTGACAACGGCTCAATGGTCTCGTCGCCCTTGCTGTAGCTGCCGTCGGGGAATCGGCGCGCGACGATTTTTTCGGTGACGAACCAACCCAGCAGAGTGATTATCGGCGTGGATGCCTGCATGAAAAAAAGATTGGCTGCCGGACTGACCGAATAGGAGGGATCGATGATGCGCGCCGCTTCCTGTGACAGACCGGAAAGCAGCGGATCAATCGTACCCAGCAGCAGATTGGCCGAATACCCGCCGGATACCCCGGCGAACGCCGCCGCAATGCCCAATATAGGATGACGGCCGGCCGCCAGGAACAATAGACCTGAAAGCGGAACGAGCAGTACATACCCGATTTCGCTGGCCATGTTTGACATCACGCCGGCAAATACTACGATTGGCGTAAGCAGGAACCGCGGCGCGTTAAGCACAACGATGCGCAGACAGGCGCCGATGAACCCGGAATGCTCGGCTACGCCAATACCGATCAATGCTACCAGCACTGTGCCCAACGGCGCGAAGCTGGTGAAATTTGTGACCAAACCACCCATGATGCGCTGCAGGCCGTCCGCACTGAGCAGATTGACCGGGGTTACCAGCTCGCCGGTCTTCGGATGCACCACCGAAAGATCGAACTGGCCGGCGACCCAACTGGCCAGGACCACGAACACCGCAAGCAGGAAAAAAAGCGTGGCGGGATGCGGCAACAGGTTGCCGGCGCGCTCAATGATACCCAGAAAGCGGTCAACAGGGCTCGGGCGGGCGGATTCAGTCATGAAGTCTCCT
>DATMWF010000183.1:0-7532 GCA_035562675.1 Arenimonas sp.
GGACAGCCAACCGTCGCGGGTGGTCAGTTTTTCGATGCGCTCGGCGCGCCAGGCCTTGATTTCCGATTCGTGTGCCATTTTCATCTCGTTCTCTTTTGCGATCTGCTCGGCGCTCGGCCCTTGCTGGCAGGCCGACAACAGAAGGCCCGTCAGTACCAGTGAAATAATCCGCATCATCTGCCCCGTAAGAATAATTTATCGAGATCGGCCTTGCTGAGCTGCACCCAGGTCGGCCGTCCATGATTGCATTGCCCAGAACGCTCGGTGTTTTCCATGGCGCGCAGCAGCGCGTTCATTTCGGTCAAGGACAGCCTTCGGTTGGCGCGCACCGAACCGTGGCAGGCCATGGTGGACAGCAGTTCGTTCTGGGCCTCCTGAAGGCGCTTCGAAGCGCCGAACTCCCTGAACTCCGACAGCACGTCAAGGAACAGCTGTTTCGCGTCGGCGTCCGCCAGAAGGCTCGGTACCGCCCGGATGCTGACCGACTGCGGCCCGCTGCGGATGACATCGAAGCCCAGCGCGGCGAGGTTTTCCGAGAGCTGCTCGCTGGCGAACGCCTCGGCGTCGCTCAGGGCCACGGAAACCGGAACAAGCAATGCCTGGCTTTTGATGCCGTCATCCTGCTGCGCCGACTTAAGCTGTTCGTAGGTGATGCGTTCATGCGCGGCATGCATGTCGACCATCACCAGGCCGGACGCGTTCTCGGCCAGGATGAAAACGCCGTGCAGCTGCGCCAGGGCATAGCCCAACGGCTGGTCAGTCTGTGGCGCATCAGGACCGGGCGTGTTCGAATCGGCGGTGCCGTAAAGGACCTGGTAATGCGCCAGGCCTTCCTGTGCAGGCAGGCGCATGGCCGCTTGGCTTTCGGTGGAGTAATGCATGGGCCAGGCGGCGTCGGCAGGATGCGGTTGATTCAAGGATGCGCGGGCATCGACGGCGCCGGCACGCGTATCCGACATGGCGCCGTGCAGGCTACGGTAGATGAAATCATGCACCGATCGCCCGTCACGGAATCGCACTTCATGTTTGGCGGGATGCACGTTGACGTCCACGCGCCGCGGATCCAGTTCCAGAAACAGCACATAGGCCGGATAACGGCCATGGAAAAGGACATCGGCATACGCCTGTTTGACCGCATGCGCCACGGTTTTATCCCGCACGGCGCGGCCGTTGACGAAGAAATACTGCTGGTCGGCGGACGAGCGGGACGCGGTCGGCAGCCCCACCCAGCCGGACAGGCGCATGCCGTTATGCTCAAAATCGACGGCGAGGCACTGGGCTGCGAAATCGGCGCCCAACACCTGGGATACCCGTTCGATGCGTGCCTGGGAGCTGCTGATCGGCCGGTAACGTTTGAGTTCCTTGCCGTTGTGGCGGATGCTGAGCTCGACCGACGGTTTCGCCAACGCCAATGAACGCAGCCACTCTTCGGCGTGCGCAAGTTCGGTACGCTCGGTCTTCAGGAACTTCCGGCGTGCCGGTACGTTGTAGAACAGGTCGCGCACTTCGATGCTGCTGCCTTCCGGATGGGCGTCCGGCTGAACCAGGCCGACCTTGCCGCCATCGATGCTCAACATGGCGCCATGCACCTGCTCGGCGGTCCGCGACCGGATGGTGAAGCGCGATACCGAGGCGATTGACGGCAGGGCCTCGCCCCGGAAGCCCAGCGTGGCGACGCATTCCAGGTCGTCGAGGCTGGCGATTTTGCTGGTGGCGTGGCGCTGCACCGCAACCGGAAGATCGCCGGCGCTGATTCCGCAGCCGTTGTCGCGTATCCGGATGAGCCGGATTCCGCCTTCTTCCAATTCAATCTCGACCTTGCTGGAGCCTGCGTCCAAGGCGTTCTCAACCAGCTCCTTGACCACTGAAAAAGGCCGTTCGACCACCTCGCCGGCGGCGATCTGGTTGATCAGTACATCAGGCAGGCATTGGATTTTCATACCCCGCCATTGTAACCAATGGGCCGGGGGAAATGCGTGTACACCGGCTTAGGGAATGATGCCGCTGGCAGCGCTGATGCCGGCGCCCTGGCCGCTTTGCTTCCTGGCGTAATAGGTTCCGGGCAGCGGCTGTTCGATGAAGAACGCACGCACGCCCTGCATGATGGCGAACGCCAGCCGCCGGCGGTGCTCGGGGTCGCTGAGCTTGCGTTCCTCATCGGGATTGGTGATGAAGCCGGTTTCTATCAGCATGGATGGCACATCCGGGGATCGCAGCACCACGAAATTGGCGTGCTCGACGCTGTGCTTATGGGTTTTGCCCAGGTCTTTCAGGGATTTCAGCACGTTATCGGCGGCATCTTCGCTCATCCGCATGGTAGCGCTCTGCGAAAGGTCGAGCAGCACCGCCGACAAGTTCTTGTCTTTGTCGTCCAACCTGACCCCGCCGACCAGATCCGCGGCGTTTTCCTTGTCGGCCAGCCAGCGCGCGGCCTGCGAGGACGCGCCCTTGGTGGACAGCACGAACACCGAGGAGCCATTGGCGGCGTTATTCAGCGCCGCATCGGCATGGATGGACACGAACAGGTCGGCCTGCGCCCTGCGCGCCTTCATGTAACGTTCCTGGAGGGGAACGAAGGTATCGTCATCGCGGGTCAGCACCGCTTTCATGCCTGGATCGGCGTTGATGGCAGCGGCCAGTTCCTTGGCCACACGCAGGGTGATGTCCTTTTCACGTCCGCCTTTCGGACCCAGTGCGCCAGGATCCTTACCGCCGTGACCGGCGTCGATGGCGATGACCAGCTTCCGGGCCGACGCGCCGAGGACATCATCCACCGTGCGCGCTTTTTTCGGCAACGGCTGCGCCGGACCGGGATTGAGCGGCTGCTTGTTGTTGGGCAAGGACGGCGGCGAGTAGGCCGGACTGGCATCGCTTTTCCGGACGGTGGTTTTGGGCGCACTGCCGGAACTGTCGATATCAATCTGCACGATTTCATCGTCCTTCAGCGCATACCCGACGTTGCTTTTTCCCGGCACTGTACCCAAGGCAGGTTTTGACGGCACGGCAACCGGGGCTTTCACCACATCGGCGGACGCAGGGGCAAGTGCGATGCTTTCAATGGTCGGCGGGGCGGATTTGAACGCCGTTGCCGGCACCGGCGGCGTGACATTCGCCGGCGGGGATTGCCTGACTGCCGGAGCCGAGGCGGCATCGCCGCCCTGCTGCTGGAGTTCAATCAAAAGCCGGGGCGTGCCGGAGGCGTTGTCCCAAGAAGACTTCAGGCTGGCGTTCTGCGCCAGATCCAGCACCAGTCGGATGCCGGTCGGCGTTTTGCCCTGCCTGACCGATAAGACCAAGCCATTGGAAGCCGGCAGCTTGAATTCAGGTCCCGGTTCCGCACCGGCGATATCGACGACCGCACGGGTCGGCGACTGCAGCATGAACGCCTTGTATTGGCCTTGCTGGCTGACGTCGATGAAGGCCTTGGTCGATTGTCCATCCTGAAGCAGGATGATCTGCTTGAGCTGTGAAGCGTCCGCCGATGGCGGAGACAGGCATATGCCGAGAGTAAAAAACAAAACGAGCAGACGGAGCGGAAATGATTTCATAAACGAATTGAAGCACCGGGCATGCGTTAAATCAAGGTTACATTATAGCCACACCACAAAGCGTTTATGCGGGGTTTATGTTCGCCCCGCCATCAAAATCAATTATTTATGGAGGAAACCCAATGCATCGCCTGAACCGAGACCGGTTCGATCTTAAGCAGCCGGCCATCGGCCTGGGTGATGAAATGGATGGCGATGTCCGCAGCAGGGATATGTCCGGCGCCTTTTTCTGGCCATTCGATCAACAGCGCCCTGGCGTTATTTTCATACTCGTCCAAGGCCAGGTAATCAACCTCCTCCGGAGCGGACAGCCGGTATAAATCCATGTGTACGGCTTCAAATCCGTCATCCAGCCGATAGGCCTCCAGCAGCGAATAGGTCGGGCTTTTGACCGACCCGTGGAATCCGAGCCGGTGGATGAAAGCCCGCGCGAAAGTGGATTTTCCGGCGCCCAGACCGCCGTACAGGTATACGACCATGCCCTGTGGGCAGGTTGCCGCCAAGGTCTGCGCCAGCTGTTCGGTATCCGATTGTCGAGCGCAGAAAAATTGCATGGCGTCCACCGCGGGCATTTGGCTTAAAGCATTTTATACTCATGACATGGATAAATTGCAGTTGCTGGCGAAAATCAGGGCAAAAGGCCGCGCGCTGGGTTTCGCGGAGATAGGCGTCGCCGCCGCGGAGCTCGGCCAGGACCAGGCGCACCTCGACGACTGGCTCAGCAAGGGGCAGCACGGCCAGATGCATTACATGGCGGCCCATGGCGCCATGCGCAGCACCCCTGAACTGCTGCGGCCAGGCACGGTATCGGTCATCTCGGTGCGCATGAACTATGCCGCTGATGACCGGCAGGCCTGGGACACGCTGGCACAGCCCGGCAAGGCCTATGTGGCACGTTATGCGCTGGGCCGGGACTATCATAAAACCATGCGGCAACGGCTCAAGCAACTGGCGCAGTTCATCGAATCGGAGGTTGGACCGTTCGGGTACCGCGTGCTGGTGGATTCGGCGCCGGCGCTGGAAAGGGCATTGGCACGCAACGCCGAACTCGGCTGGATCGGGAAGCACACCTGCCTGATCGACAAAGACAGCGGTTCCTGGTTTTTCCTCGGCGAGATATACACCGACCTGCCGCTTGAAGGCACGGCAAACCGCCATGAAGGCCATTGCGGGACCTGCACACGCTGCATCGACATCTGCCCGACCCAGGCGATCATAGCGCCTTATCGGCTGGATGCGCGGCGCTGCATCAGTTACCTGACCATCGAGCACCACGGTTCCATTCCGGTCGAGTTCCGCAAGGCGATCGGCAACCGGATTTTCGGCTGCGATGACTGCCAGCTGGTCTGCCCATGGAACAAATTCGCCGTGCGCCACGACGAGCCGGATTTCAAGGTGCGCAACAGCCTGGACAGCGCCAGCCTGCTGGATCTATTCGCCTGGACCGAACAGGAGTTCCTGGAGCGCACCGAAGGCTCGGCCATCCGCCGCACCGGTTACGTCAATTGGCTGCGCAACATCGCCATTGCCATCGGCAATGCCGAAGCAAGCCCGGAGCATCTAGCCGCGCTTCGGGAAAAAATGCGGCACGAGGACGCGGTGGTGCGCGAACACGCACTTTGGGCCTATGAGCAGCTGACGGGAATGATCAGTCCGCCAGCATCCGCTGCAATAACTCCCGGGTGACCGGATCCAGGTTTTCCGTATCAACCCGGCTTTTCTCCACATAGGGCATCAAGGTAGTGGCGATCTGCTTGCCCAATTCGACACCCCATTGATCGAAGGCATTGATGCCCCAGATTTTCGACTGCACGAACACGCTGTGTTCGTAAAGGGCGAGCAGCATGCCAAGCGCGTAAGGCGTCAGTTCATCGACCAGGATGACGGTGGACGGGCGGTTGCCGGGGTAACGTTTCTGCGGATCCCCGCTGCCTTGGCCGTTGGCCAGCGACTGCGCCTGGGCCAACAGATTGGCCAGGATGAAATGGTGGTTCTGCGCCTGGCAATGACTGGATTTCACCACGCCGATGAAATCGACCGGCACGATGCCGATGCCCTGCTGGAGATACTGGAAAAAGCTGTGCTGGCTGGGGTTGCCGCTGGCACCCATGAGCACCGGGCTGGTGGCGTGTTCGCAGTCGGAGCCGTCCATCCGCACCGACTTGCCCAGGCTTTCCATAATCACCTGCTGCAGGTGGTCCGGCAGCATTTCCAGGCGTTCATCGTAGGGAATGATGGCCTGGTTGGCGAAGCCCAATGCGTTGCGGTTCCATACCGAGGTCAAAGCCTGCCAGGCCACCACGTTTTCAGCCACCGGCGCATTCAGGAAATGCGCGTCCAACTCCGCCGCGCCACGCAGAAACTCGCGGAAATTGGCCATGCCGATGCCCAGGATGGCCGGCAGCGCCACCGCAGACCACACCGAGAAGCGCCCGCCGACCCAGTCCCAGATCGACAGGACGTTTTCCGGCGGCACATCGAAAGCCTGCGCTTTGGCGCCGTTGGCGGTGATGGCGTAAACCCGGCTTGGATCACCAAGCCATTGCTTAAGCACCTCGCCGTTGATCAGGGTTTCCTGGGTGTTGAAGCTTTTGCTGACCAGCAGCACGACGGTGTTTTCGGGGTTCAGCGCGGCCATGTAGCGTTCAAGATGGAAGCCATCCGCCGAGCTGAGGAAATGCACGCGGAATTCATCGCTGGCGAAATCCGTCAACGCATTCAGGGCCAGGCGCGGACCCAGATCGGAACCGCCGATGCCGACGCTGATGACATCGGTGACGCCCTGCTTCCTGAAGCGCCCGATGACCTCTTCGATCCGGACGAGCACATCCTCCGCCTGCCCATGCGCTTCACGCGCTGCCGGAGAATCCGACAGGCTGCTGCGCAGCGCGGTGTGCAGCACGGCGCGGTTTTCGCTGCCATTGATCTTTTCGCCGTCGAACAAGGCGCGGGTCTGCCGGCCGATGCCGGAATTTTCCAGGCGTGCCAGAAGGTCCGCGATGGTTTCGGCATCGTAATGCTGGCGCGCATAGTTGAAATACAGCGGACCGAGCCTCATCGAAAACGCCTGCGCACGGTCCGGCTCACCGTTGACGATGTCTTGGATGGTGCGGGATCCGCAGCGCTGCGCATGCCGGGACAAGGCCTGCCAATCGTTATCATTCCACATGGTCAGGGCGTTTCCTGTGTTGGTTGAAGGTCAAATTCGAGGTTGTCGATCAGCCGGGTGCGGCCCAGGCGCGCTGCGATCAGGGCCACGCGGCCGCTGCTCCGGGCCCGCGAGGCTTTGCCAAGTTCGGCCGACAGGATATCCACGTAATCGACATCGAACCCGGCGTTTTCCAATGTGGCCACGGCTTCCTGTTCGATGTGTTCCAGAGGCGTTCCCGACAGGTAGCCGTCGCGCATGGACTGCAGGGTCCGGTAAATGACGGCGGCCGTCGTTTTTTCATCGGCGCTGAGGTACTGGTTGCGGGAACTCATCGCCAGACCGGACGGCTCGCGCAGGGTCGGCGCGGAAATGATCTGCACCGGGAAGCTCATTTCGCGGGTCATGTAGCGGATGACCTGCAGTTGCTGATAGTCCTTGCGTCCGAACACGGCGCAATCCGGCTGCACCATGTTGAACAGTCGCGCCACTACGGTCGCCACGCCGTTGAAATGCCCCGGACGGTGCGCGCCGCAGAGTATGTCGGTGATCCCGGGCACATGCATCTGCACGTAATTCTTGATGCCATACGGATACATCTCGTCGGCGGTCGGCAGGAAGATCGCGTCGCAGCCTTTGGCGCTCAAGCCGGCGATGTCATGCGGTTCGGTGCGCGGGTAACGCGCGTAATCCTCATTGGGCCCGAACTGGGTGGGATTGACGAATATGCTGGCGACGACCTTGTCGCTATGCTGTCTGGCCAGCTCTACCAGGGCGAAATGCCCGGCATGCAGGTTGCCCATGGTCGGCACGAAGCCGATCCGCAGTCCCTGGCG
>DATMWF010000184.1:0-5775 GCA_035562675.1 Arenimonas sp.
TCGGTCGGCCTGTCGTTCAGGGCCGCGAACAGGGCGGTGATTTCCGGTTTGGCGCTCAGCGATTCCACCGCGATGGCGCCCTGCGCCACGGCCGGCCACCAGCCGTCGGGCTTGAGTTCGGCGCGGATACGCGCCTGCAGGCCCAGGCGCTCCAGACCCGCGCAGGCCAGGATGATGGCGTCGAAATCGCCGTTGGCGCATTTGGCCAGCCGCGTGTTGATGTTACCGCGCAGGTCCTTGATACGGATGTCCGGGCGCAGTTGTTTCAGCTGCACCTGCCGACGCTGCGAAGAGGTACCGACCATGGCGCCGATCGGCAGTTCATCCAGCGACCCGAATTGGTTGGAGATGAAGGCGTCGAACGGATTGTCGCGCTTCAGCACGGCCGCCAGTTCAAAGCCGGCGTCAAGCTGCATCGGCACGTCTTTCAACGAGTGCACGGCGGCATCGGCGCGCCCTTCCAGCATGGCCACTTCCAGCTCTTTCAGGAACAGGCCTTTGCCGCCGATTTTCGACAGCGAGACATCCAGCAACTGGTCGCCGCGTGTGGTCATCGGCACCAGTTCAATGCCAAGACCGGGATGCGCGGCGCGCAGCAGGGCGGCCACATGGTTGGTTTGCCAGAGCGCGAGCGCGCTTTCACGGGTGGCCAGACGGAGTGTGATCATGCCGTCATTATCGCATGGACCGCGCGGCCGGCGTCACGCGTGCTTGAATCGGTCCTTCAATTCGCCGGCGCAGCGCCGGCTGATTTCCAGCGGCTTCGGCCAGTCCTTCAGCACCGCCCAGACGTGGCCCTCGGTGTCGCGGCGGATTTCCTGCAGCTGCCCGGCTTTGACCAGGCAGCCGCGGTGGATGCGCAGGAACTGTCCGGGGAAGCGCTGTTCGAGTTCTTTCAGCGGGTCGTCAAGGATATGCTCGCCGCCGCGGTGATAGACCACCGTGTATTTTTCCTCGGCGTGCAGGAAGTAGATGTCCGCCAGCGCGATGCGCCGCAGCACGCCGCCCACGCTGGCCGCCACGAACTGCCGGCCGGCCTCTTCCGCTGTCTGGCTTTTCAGGCGCTGCACCCGCTCGAGGCTTTCCTGCAGGCGCTCACGGCGCACCGGTTTGAGCAGGTAATCGATGGCCTGCGCCTCGAAAGCCTGCAGGGCATGCTGCTCGTGTGCCGTGCAGAAAATAATGAACGGCGGATGTTTCAGGGCCTGTAGCCGCTTGGCCAGCTCCAAGCCCGACAGGCCCGGCATGGAAATGTCCAGCAACAGCACGTCCGGCTGCTGGCTCTGCACCAGCGCCCAGGCCTGTTCGGCATTGCCGGCCTGCCCCAGTACTTTGCAGAGCGGCAACTCACCGGCCAGATCCGCCAGGCGCCCGGCCGCCAACGGCTCGTCATCCACCACCAGCACAGTCAAAGGCTTAAGCATAGGGAATCCGCAGGCGGCAGACATACTGATCGCCTTCCACCTGGCCGCTGACACTGGCCTGGCCGCCGAACACCAGGGCTAGCCGCTGCTGCACGGAACGCTGGGCATGGCCCAGTCCCGGACGGTCGCGCGCCCTGTCAATCGGATTACGGATCTCGAACTGCAGACCGTCTGCCTCACGGCGTGCCGCGAAATCGATGCGCCCGCCCCCGGGCAACAGCGCTACGCCATGCGCCACGGCGTTCTCCAGCAATGGCTGCAGCAGCAGCCGTGGCATTCTGCAATGCATGGGCAGGTCGTCGGCCAGCTGCCAGTGCATCTGCAGGCGCGCGCCCAGCCGCAGCTGCTCGATGGCCAGGTACTGTCTGGCGATCTGCAGTTCCTGCGCCAGCGTGGACTCGGTGTGTTCATCGCCGAGCGCGGCACGGAACAGGTCGGACAGGTCCTCAATCGCGGTTTCGGCGGTCTTGGGATCCCTGCGCACCAACGCGGCGATGGTGTTCATCGAGTTGAACAGGAAATGCGGGTTGATGCGCGCCTGCAGGGCCTGCAGGGAGGCCTTGGCATGCGCCTTGACCTGCTCCTGCCATTGTTCACGGACGTAAAAATAGCGCAGCAGCAGGCCGCATAACAGAGCCACCATGATGGCGATGCTGCCCGTGAAACGGCCGACGCTCAGTCCGCGCGTCAAACCATATGCCAGTTCATTATCAAGGAAATAGATCAGCCAGGCCGCCATGGCGGTGATCAGGCCGGGAATCAGGGCCGCCAGGAAATACGCCAACGCGGGCCGGAACCGGTTCAGCACAGGCCGTGATTTGCACAGGGATACCGCCGCCGCCAGGGCCAGCCATTGCGCGAAGGCGCTGGCGAACAGAAACCCCTGCCAGGAAGCGGCCTGGGTCCGGTTAGGCGACAGGAACAGCAGCACCACCGTCAGCTGCGCGACCCCGCATACCGCGGCGATGCGCGGCAGGCGGCAGAAGTCGGGCAAGGTCGCGGGTGCGGCGGCGTTCATCGCGTGGCGAAACGATCGCTGAGCCAGTCGCCGATGGCGCGGATCTCATCCGGGCAGACGTTATGCTGCATCGGATACTTCTTGAACAGGACGTTCAAGCCGAACTGCTGCAGTTGCCGGCAGCTGTATTCGCCCAAGCCAAGCGGCACCACCTGGTCGAAGCTGCCGTGCGCCATGAACACCGGAATGCCCTTGGCGGCTTCGGTGATCTCTTCGGCGTTCTTGCCGCCCAGGGGCAGATAAGCGGACAGCGCCATCACGCCGGCCACCGGCACGGTCTGCCGAAGCGTGTGCGCCAACACCACCGCGCCGCCCTGCGAGAACCCGGCCAGGATGATGCGCGATACCGGCACGCCGCGGTCGCGCTCACGGGCGATCAGCAGGTCCAGTTCCGCCATCGATGCCCGCAGGCCGGCCTCGTCGGCGCGTTTGTCCAGTTCCAGGCTGGCGATGTCATACCAGGCACGCATCACCGCGCCGTTGTTGATGGTGACCGGGCGCAGCGGCGCGTGCGGAAAGACGAAACGGATGCCCGGCCAGTCGGGACGCACCAGCTGGGGCACGATCGGCGCGAAATCGCCGCCATCGGCGCCCAGGCCGTGCAGCCAGATGACGGACCAGGCCGGGAACTTCGAGGTGGTTTGTTCAATGGTCTGCAGCATGGCGATCCTTAATGCGTTCAACCTCCATGATAAGCCAGGCTGAATGATATCCCAAGCCGCAATTGCCGCGGCCGGCGATGCCGGAATCGGCGGGCATGGGTCTGCTACAATCAGGCCTCGCGAGCCGCAGACCGCAGCGGCATCACCCCATTCTTCAGGCGAAACCCCATGTCAGGCACCGAGCCGCCATACGAAAGCCCCATGCCGGTCCCTGCCACGCAGGGAACCGACGCCGACATGCCACCGCAGCAGCCAGCCAGCCCATCGGCACGGTTGCTGGTGATATTGGCGATGCTGTACACGCTGTACTTCACCGCGCCGATCCTCGTGCCGCTTCTGGCCGCGCTGCTGCTGAGCCTGATGCTTGCGCCCGTGGTCCGCTGGCTGCATTCGACGGGACTGCCGCGTTCCCTGGCGGCCGCTTCGGCCGTGCTCACCATCATCCTGCTGAGCGCGGCGTTGATCATCTCGCTGGCCGGCCCGGCCAAGGCATGGATCGCCAAGACACCGCAGGCGATCACCCGCATCGATCGCGTCATCCAGGAATACCGGAAGCCCTTCGCGGCGGCGAGCAAAGCGTCCGACCGGATTGCCGAACTGGGTTCGGACCAGGTTCCGGCCGGAAAAACCCAGATCGTCCGGACCGCCGAGCCGGGGGCGCTCGGGCAATGGCTGTCGGAAGTGCCGATGAGCGTCCTGAACACCATCGGCGTCCTGTTCCTGACCGTCCTGTTCCTGACCCATGGCGACTCGGTGCTGCGCAAGCTGGTCCGGCTGGCGCCACAGCTGAAGATCAAGAAAGACATCGTGGACGCCACCCGCAGCGCCCAACGCGAACTGTCGCGCTACATCGTGACCGTGACCCTGGTCAATCTGGCGTTCGGCGGCGCCGTGGCCCTGGCGCTCTGGCTGCTGGGCGTGGAACAACCCTTGATGTGGGGCGGCATCGCCGCCATCGTCAACTATGCCCCGTACCTCGGGATGGCGATCATGATCGGCCTGCTGACCGTGGTCGGCTTCGTGCAATTCGACACCCCCGGTATGGCGCTGAGCGTTCCCGGGGCCTATATCGTACTGAACCTGATCGAATCGGAAATCATCACGCCGCACGTCATCGGGCGCAGCATGCAGATAGATCCGCTGGTGGTGATCCTCGCGCTGCTGGTCCTGGGCTGGATGTGGGGCCTGGTCGGCATCCTCATCGCGGTGCCGGTGCTGACCTGCTTCAAGATCATCGCGGAGAAAATCCCCGGCCTGTCACCGGTCGCGCAGCTGATCGGACATGAAAAGTCATCCTGAGCGATCCCGGACCCGGTTAACGGATGCAACGCCATCCGCATTCCGGCCGTTAACGGCGCGGCATGGCCTGCCCGGCATACAAAGCCAATCCGGACTGCACGCTGCGCCGAACCAGCCAGGACCTGAGCGCTGTGGGCCATTGCAGGCCTGCGGCCAGGCTTAGATTGCGCAGGACGGTGAACATCCTGAGTTCATCCACGTTGATGTCCTGATCCGCGCCAAGCCGGCCGTCCAGGAGGCGCTCCGCTTCCTGCAGCAGCTGATTGACGGCAAGCATGTTCCGCTGAATGTCTTCGGCGCCGTGCGCGAAACCGCCGATCAACGGCGATTTACGCGTAACCCATTCCCGCTTGGCGGCCGCACTGCTGAATTCCGGACTGTCCGATTGCAGCCAGAGCGGATACGTCAGCGTCTGCAGGGGCAGGTTGACCTTCCGCAGCCAGTCATCCACCGCCGGGTTACCGGCCTGTGCCAGCCAGGGCGTTCCGGTAAGTGTGTCCAGGTAGCGCGCGATATCCATGCTTTCCAGCATCAGGCGTCCGTCATCGCGCTGCAGCACGGGTACGGCCCGCTTGCCCACAAGCGCCACCGTGGTCTCGTTGTCCGCGTAACTCAGATGCACGACATCCAGGGCGATATGCTTCAAGCCGGCCAGGAAGCGCACCCGGTTGCAATACGGACAGTGGTCATAGACGTAAAGTTTCATGATCTTCCTTGCGCCGGAAAAAAATGTTCTGTAAAGCATAACTAGTCCGCGACTGTAAAGCATAGTTTGGCCGAGCCATAAATACTTATATTTTCAATGAGATACTAATGTAATTCTTGATGAGTTGTTACATTGGTTAATAAGTATTGTGTCTAAACGTACTAGCCTTCGGGAAAAGTTAAAATAGTCTCATGTTAAAAACTTAGTGCGATCGATTTAATCGAAAATTACTATAAATTGTGAAATTTATTGATGCATCTCTTTGAATTAACTTAGTTTCTGCCTTTAGTCGCGAATGCGACCATGAAGCCGGACAAAACGTCCCTAATAGAAGTGCCATCTAGATTCGCCTGGATATCGAATTGGGATAGATGGAACTGCAGGGCAGTAGAAGCAAAGGCACAAATGAGACTGTCGTCTGCAGCGTTAGCCTTGTCTAGGCAATAGTCGAGCCTTTCAATCGATGATGGATGTGACTGAATGTATGTGTTCGACCCTTTTGGTTCATCGACAAATTGCAAAGCCATGATCGCGATAACAATACCCAGCTGTCGCTTCTGGGTTTCCTGCGCGATGTTGGATGATTTCAAAATCCACTCCGTTGCATGAAGGTCAGCTTCCTTTTCCTGCTGAATTGAATAGATTGCATGCGATGAGCCGTGTTTC
>DATMWF010000185.1:0-5629 GCA_035562675.1 Arenimonas sp.
CCGGCCCACATGCTGCCGCCGATGATATCGGTGTCCTTGACGCCTTTTTCGGTATGCGAACTGGCCCATTTGGACAGGCTGGTCAGGCACAGCACGCACAGCCCCAGCAGACTGGCCGAGACCAGCAGCAGGGGCGCCACACCGACGTTCTTGACCAGGCCCTGGGCAAGGACCGGACCCAGGAAGCCGCCCAGGGTGCCGCCGGCGGCGA
This sequence comes from Arenimonas sp., assembly GCA_035562675.1. GTDB lineage: Bacteria > Pseudomonadota > Gammaproteobacteria > Xanthomonadales > Xanthomonadaceae > Arenimonas. Next base: position 212 of record DATMWF010000185.1, read on the forward strand.
TGTAGCCGTAGACCTGCCTGGCCTGCGCATCGGTGAAGATATCGGCCATGAAGCTCCAGAACACCGACACCGCGAACAGGTTGAATACCGCGACCCAGATGAAAAACACCGCGCCGCGCCCCGGCATCTGCCGGTCGAACGCCCAGTAAAACCCGAGCATGCAGGCGATGAACAGGCAGTAGATCAGCGGCAGGAAGGTCTTGCGCGGAAAATTGGCCACCAACGCGCCGTAGAACGGCTGCAGCACCAGCATGATGATGAAGGTGCCGGTGAACAGCGCCTGCAGGGTGTACTCGCCCAGCGCAATGCCGTGCCCGGCGAACCAGGCGACCAGAGGCGCGGGGAAGACGTCCAGCACGTTGCTGGAAGCGCCCATGGCGTCACGCACCGGTCGCAGCAGGTAATATGCGGTCAGCAGCAGGAAGAAATACGCGAAGGACCACAGCAGCGCCGGTGTTTGCCGATTGAGATGGATGAACCGGTCAAGCGTGGCGCCGAATCGCATGGTGTGTTCCTGAAACGTATCGCCCATTAAATCACAGGCGCCGCTATTAGCCCATACCCGCATTTAGAGCATCTGCTCTATGCACGGGGCATAGTCTGCTAATAGTCACAATTAAAAGCCCTTATATGTACGATTACATCATCGTCGGCGCGGGATCGGCCGGCTGCGTATTAGCCAACCGGCTCAGTGAAAATCCGGAAACCCGCGTCCTGTTGCTGGAGGCCGGTTCAAGCGACTGGAACCCCTTGGTGCACATGCCGGCGGGCATCGCCCAGCTGGTCGGGCAGAAAGGCGTGAACTGGGATTACAACACCGCGCCCGAACCGAAACTCAACCAGCGCAGCCTGTGGTGGCCGCGCGGCAAAGTGCTCGGCGGTTCCAGCTCGATCAATGCCATGTGCTACATCCGCGGCCATGCCAAGGACTACGATGAATGGGAGCAGTTGGGCGCCGAAGGCTGGAACTGGAAAAACGTGCTGCCTTACTTCCGGAAATCCGAAGGCAACGTGCGCGGCGAAAGCGCCCTGCATGGCGCAGACGGGCCGCTGACGGTGTCCGATCCGCGCTATCTCAATCCGCTGACCCCGGTGTTCGTGGAAGCCGCGCAACAGGCCGGTTTCGATGCCAACGACGATTTCAACGGCGAACGCCAGGCCGGCTTCGGCCTGTACCAGACCACCACCCGCGAAGGCCGGCGCTGCTCCAGCGCGGCCGCCTATCTGGCCCCGGTGCGCAAGCGCAAAAACCTGAAAGTGATCACCAAGGCAACGGCCTCGCGGGTGATCTTCGAGGACGGCAGGGCCAGCGCCCTGGTCTATGCGGTCGCGGGCAAGGGCGGCTTCTGCGAAGCGGCGGCCAAGGAAATCATCCTGTGCGGCGGCAGCATCAACTCGCCGCAGCTGCTGATGCTGTCCGGCATCGGTCCGGCGGCCCATCTGCGCCAGCACGGCATCGAGGTGCTGGTCGATTCGCCGGGCGTCGGCGGCAACCTGCAGGACCACCTGGATGTCTGCACGCTGCGCAAGTGCACGCAGGACATCACCTACGACAACATCAACCAGGCCATGGCCGGGCTGAAGTTCTACCTGTTCAAGCAGGGCCCGGGCACCAGCAACGTGGCCGAATCCGGCGGCTTCTGGCGCACGGCGCTGGCCGAGGATGAGCGACCGGACGTGCAGTTCCATTTCGTGCCGGCGCAGCTCGATGACCACGGCCGCAACAAGCTGCCGGGCTCGGGGTACACCCTGCACGCCTGCTTCCTGCGCCCGAAAAGCCGCGGCCGCCTGTACCTGACCAGCAACAGCATCCAGCACAAACCGCGCATCGAAGCCGGCTACCTGAGCGATCCGGACGGCTTCGACATGAAAGTGATGGTGGAGGCGGCCAAGCTGTCACGGCGCATTTTCGAACAGCAGGCGTTCGACGCCTACCGCGGCCCGGAAATGTTCCCGGGCGAGGCGGCGCAATCCGACGCCGACCTGGAGGCCTTCGTCCGTGAGAAAGCCGAATCGGTGTACCATCCGGTCGGCACCTGCCGGATGGGCGCCATCGACGATCCGGATGCCGTGCTCGACAGCCAATGCCGCGTCAAAGGCACCCGCGGCCTGCGCGTGGTCGATGCATCGGTGATGCCGAAACTGATCGGCGGAAACACCAACGCGCCCACCATGATGTTGGCTGAGCGCGTGGCGGACATGATACTGGCCGGCTGAACTCAACGGGTGTCGGAAATCTCCACACCGTCCATGCCCTGCGACAGGCTGCTGGCGTCACCGCCCTGCGCCAGCTTGATCCTGAGACGGACCTCGTTGCTGGAATCGGCGTAACGCAAGGCGTCTTCGTAGCTGATCTCGCCTTCCTGATACAGCTCGAACAGGCTCTGGTCGAAGGTCTTCATGCCGAGCAGCGTGGAGTCCTTCATGACTTCCTTGAGCTTATGCACTTCGCCGTCGCGGATGTAATCCTGCACCAAGGGCGTGCCCAGCAGGATTTCCATCGCCACCCGCCGTTCCTTGCCGTCAGGGGTCGGGATCAGCTGCTGCGCGATGATCGCCTTCAGGTTCAGCGACAGGTCCATCAGCAGCTGGTTGCGGCGCTCTTCCGGGAAGAAGTTGATGATGCGGTCGATGGCCTGGTTGGCGTTGTTGGCGTGCAGCGTGCAGAACACCAAGTGGCCGGTTTCGGCGAAGGCGATGGCATGGTCCATGCCCTCGCGGGTACGCACCTCGCCGATCATGATCACGTCAGGCGCCTGCCGCAGCGTGTTCTTCAGGGCGTTTTCCCAGGAGTCCGTGTCGATGCCGACCTCGCGCTGGGTGATGATGCAGCCCTCGTGCTTGTGCACGAACTCGATCGGGTCCTCGATGGTGATGATATGGCCGGTCGAGTTGAGGTTGCGGTAACCGATCATCGAAGCCAGCGTGGTGGTCTTGCCGGTGCCGGTGGCGCCGACGCAGATGATGATGCCGCGCTTGGTCATCGACAGCGATTTCAGGATCACCGGCAGGTTCAGCTCTTCGAAGGTCGGGATCTTGGTTTCGATCCGGCGCAGCACCATGCCGACCTGATTGCGCTGGTAGAAGCAGCTGACCCGGAAACGGCCGATGCCGGCCGCGCCGATGGCGAAGTTGCATTCGTGGGTCTTCTCGAACTCCTCGCGCTGCGAGGGCGACATCACGTTCAGCACCATCTCCCGGCTCTGCTGGGGCGTGAGCGGGCTCTGGGTGATGGCCGAGACCTTGCCCTGCACCTTGATTGACGGCGGCACGCCGGCGGTGATGAAAAGATCGGACGCTTTCTTGTGCGCCATCAGTTTTAAAAATGAGGTGAAATCAATGCTGCTCATCAGAAACCTCCGTGTGCTTATTCAAACAGGCGTTTGTCTTTCGCGTATTCCGAAGCCTGGCTCTTGCTGACCTGGCCTTTCTTGACCAATTCCAGCAGGCATTGGTCCAAGGTCTGCATGCCGGAGGCCTGGCCGGTCTGGATGGACGAATACATCTGGGCCACTTTGTCTTCGCGGATCAGGTTGCGGATGGCCGGTGTGGCGACCATGATCTCATGCGCCGCGATGCGCCCGCCGCCGATTTTCTTCATCAGGCTCTGCGCGATGACCGCGCGCAGCGACTCGGAAAGCATCGAACGCACCATGCCCTTTTCAGCGGCCGGGAACACGTCGATGATGCGGTCGATGGTCTTGGCCGCCGAGCTGGTATGCAGGGTGCCGAACACCAGATGGCCGGTTTCGGCCGCGGTCAGCGCCAGCCGGATGGTTTCCAGGTCGCGCATTTCGCCGACCAGGATGTAATCGGGATCTTCGCGCAGCGCGGAACGCAGCGCGGCTTCGAAGCCATGCGTGTCTCGGTGCACTTCGCGCTGGTTGACCAGGCATTTCTGCGAGGTGTGCACGAATTCGATCGGGTCCTCGATGGTCAGGATGTGCCCGAACTCGGTCTTGTTGACCTGGTCGACCATCGCCGCCAGGGTTGTGGACTTGCCGGAACCGGTCGGCCCGGTGACCAGGATCAGGCCCTGCGGCTGCTCGATCAGTTCCCGGAAGATCTTCGGGCAACCCAGCTCGTCCAGGGTGCGGATGACGCTCGGAATGGTCCGGAACACGGCGGCGGCGCCGCGGTTCTGGTTGAAGGCGTTGACGCGGAAGCGCGCCAGACCGGGGATTTCAAACGAGAAGTCGACTTCCAGGAATTCCTCGAAATCGCGGCGCTGCTTGTCCGACATGATGTCGTAGACCAGTGCGTGGACCTGCTTGTGGTCAAGCGCGGGAATGTTGATGCGCCTGACGTCGCCGTCGACGCGTATCATCGGCGGAAGGCCGGATGACAGATGTAAGTCAGACGCCTTGTTCTTCACCGAGAACGCTAAAAGTTCAGCAATATCCATTTCATTCCCCCTGATCCGTGGCTTATCATGGCACAGTACACTTCCAAGTATAACCCTCCTGAATAATTCGACAAGTGACCATGCCGGAATTGAGCGAAAACCACCGGAAACTGTCCGACGCGCTGTCGGCCTGCGCCGCGAGGAGCGGACATCCGGTCCGCCTGCTGGCGGTGTCGAAAACCCAGCCCGCCGAAGCGGTGGCCGCCTGCAGCGCGCTGGGACAGCGCGCGTTCGGGGAGAACTACGTACAGGAAGCGCTGGAAAAAATCGCCGCGCTGAAGGCGCTGGCGCTTGAATGGCACCTGATCGGTCCGCTGCAATCCAACAAATGCCGGCCGGTCGCCGAGCATTTCGATTGGGTGCAGACCGTCGACCGCGGCAAAATCATCGACGGCCTCAGCCAATTCCGGCCGGTCGGCCTGCCGCCGTTGAACGTGCTGATCCAGGTCAACGTCGATGACGAAGCCAGCAAGTCGGGCTGCGCGCCCGCACTGATTGAATCGTTGGCGGAACAGATCGCCGCAAAACCGAACCTGCGCCTGCGCGGCCTGATGGCGATCCCCGATCCGGCGCACAGCGCCGACGGCCATGCCTTCGCCGCCATGCAGTCGTTGTACAAATCGCTGAAGGAACGCCATCCCGGCATCGACACGCTATCCATGGGGATGAGCGATGATTTTCCGCTGGCGATCGCCCATGGCGCCAATCTCGTCCGCGTCGGCAGCGCATTGTTCGGCGCACGGCCGAAAAAAACGGAGACACCATGAACACATCCATAGCATTCATCGGCGGCGGCAACATGGCGCGCAGCATCATCGGCGGCCTGCTCAGGCAGGGCGTCGACAGATCCCGCCTGCACGTTTCCGAACCGCACGCACCGACCCGCGACGCGCTGGCGGCCGAGCTGTCGCTGGCTGTGCTGGATGACAACGTCCAGGTGGCCAAGGGCGGCCAGGTCTGGCTGTTCGCGGTCAAGCCGCAGGTGATGAAGGCAGTCTGCGCGGAACTGCGGG
>DATMWF010000186.1:0-9139 GCA_035562675.1 Arenimonas sp.
TGCCGTGGTGGCGCATCTGGACAAGTCGCACATCACCGTGCACACCTATCCGGAAACCCATCCGCACAACGGCATCGCCACCTTCCGCGCCGACATCGACGTGGCCACCTGCGGCGTGATCTCGCCGCTGAAGGCGCTGAACTACCTGATCGAAAGCTTCGATTCCGACATCGTGGTGATGGATTACCGCGTGCGCGGCTTCACCCGCGACATCAAGGGCAAGAAGCACTACATCGACCACAAGATCAATTCCATCCAGGACTTCCTGTCCAAGGAATCCAGGTCGTATTACGAGATGATGGACGTCAACGTGTACCAGGAAAACCTGTTCCACACCAAGATGCACGTCAAGGAGTTCGATCTCGACACCTACCTTTTCGAAGGCAAGGCCAAGAGCCTGAGCTTCAAGGACCGCCAGCGCATCGAGCTGCAGGTGAAGCGTGAAATCGCCGAACTCTACCACGGCCGCAATCTGATCGATTGACGTTCCGTCAGCCTCTGCCGGAAAGGAACGATCCCGCTGCGGCGGGATTTTTCATGGCTTATATCCGGTATGCGACGGCTTTCATGATCCGTGACGACAAGGCCATCAGCTGCGGAATCGGCGGGGGCAGCCTGCGCGCGCCGTTCTGTTCGGCATGCTCGGCATGACGGATCTCATCCGCTTTCATGACCTGCAGGATGGCGCGGCTGCGCAGGTCTTCCGGCGGCAGGGCGTCGAGGTGCTCGGCCAGGTGCGCCTCGACCTGGCGCTCGGTTTCCGAAACGAAGCCCAGGTTCCAGCCGTCGCCTTTCAGGCCGGCACCGAGGCCGATGGCATAGCTGCCCAGGTACCACAGGGGATTGAACAGGCTGGGCCGGCTGTCGAGTTCCTTCAGGCGTTGTTCGCACCAGGCCAGATGGTCGGCTTCCTCGCCGGCGGCATGCAGCAGCTGGCCGCGGGTTTCGTCGGTCTTGGCCACCCGTGCCTGGCCCAGGTACAGCGCCTGCGCACAGACTTCGCCGGTGTGGTTTATGCGCATCAGGCCGGCGCTGCGGGCGATCTGCGCGGGTGACATCTCCAGGTCGCGGCCATCTGCGGCGGGATTGTCACGTTGCGCAGGCGTGTTGCCGGCGGTGGTGTTCAGGGCGTGCTGCAGTTCACCGAAAAGTCGGTCAATGCGGGTCAGTCGGCGTTGGAATGTCATGCAGGAATTGTGCCATAAATTCGATCGGATGCAGAACCGGCATGTGCAGGCCCTTGGCCAGATGCAGGCGGCAGCCGATGTTCTGCGACAGCAGCACCGTAGCGCCGCTGGCCTGCGCCGCCGCCAGGGTCGGGCCGGCAAGCCGTGTGGCGCGTTCCGGCTGCGCCAGTTGGTGCAGCCCGGCCGCGCCGCAGCAGCCTTGGTCGGCCAGCAGGGTGATCCGCAGGTCGGGAATCAGCCGCAGCAGCGCCAAGCTGGCATCGCCCTGGTGGTGGAAACTGGCGCTGCACGGGGTATGCAGGGCAACGTGCACGTCGCGCGCGGCGTTGAACCGCAACGCCGCGCTGTTGCGCTGCAGGTAAACACAGGCATCGAGTACAGGCAGGCCGGCGGACTGCTCCAGTGCGCTGAAACAGCCGCTGGCCAGCACCAGCAGCCGGTCGTAACCGGCGAATGCGCGTTGGTTGCCCTGGGCAAGCCGTTGCGCGGAATGGCCGTCACCGGCGTGCAGGGCGGCTTGTCCGCAACAGACCTGCGCCGTGGGGATTTCCGCGGACTCGCCCGCCGCCTGCAGCAGCCTGAGCAGTGCGAGACGGACGCCGTGCTCATAGGTGTCGGCCACGCAGCCGGAAAACACCGCGCTACGGCTTGCCGACGTCGTTATCGGCCGGGCGCTGCCCGGCGCCGGCAGGATTTTCATGCGCTGCGGCAGCGCCTTGAACGAAAAACGGTACAGCGCCAAAAGCCCGTTCAGCCATGGTTTATGCGCCATCAGCCACAGGGCCGCTTTTGCCTGCAGCGGCAGGGCGGGCTTTACTGCGTTGCGCGTGCCTATCAGCAGGGCGTCATACGACACATGCGCCGGACAAGCCGTTTCACAGCGACGGCAGGCGAGGCAGTTATCGAGCGAAGGCAGGTCCGCTGAGCCGTATAAGCCGGGGTTTTGCGCCATCGCCGCCATCAGCGCGATGCGGCCGCGCGGGGATTCGGCCTCATTCTGCGCGATGGCGTAGGTGGGGCAGTGCGGCAGGCAAAGTCCGCACTTCACGCATTGCTGGGCTAAATCCGAACGATTTTGAGGGCTTAGGGCTGATTTCATGTACAAGATGCTAACACGGCGCACGAAGGGGCTTGCGCGTTGCCGAAATACAGGGTATTATTCCGCTTCTTATTCACTTGATTTTGTTGGAGCTCGTCATGAAAGCCATGACCATCAGCGCCAAACCCGAAACCGTTCAGCAGGACTGGTACATCGTAGATGCCAGCGGCAAAACTCTCGGTCGTTTGTGCTCGGAACTCGCGCGCCGCTTGCGCGGCAAGCACAAGCCTGTATACACGCCACACGTGGATACCGGTGATTACATTGTCGTGATCAATGCGGAAAAAATTGCCGTCACCGGCAAGAAACTGCAGGACAAGATGTACTACCGCTTCACCGGCTATGTCGGTAACCTGAAGTCGGAAAGCCTTGGCCAAGCCCTTGCCGCCCATCCTGAGCGTGTGATCGAAACCAGCGTGAAAGGCATGTTGCCGAAAAACCCGCTCGGCCGCGCCATGTTCAAGAAGCTGAAAGTGTACAAAGGCTCGGAACACCCACACACCGCCCAGCAGCCGCAAGCGCTGGACATCTAAGGTAGATAGGTAAATAACCATGGCTGCACAGCAAAACTACGGCACCGGTCGCCGCAAATCCTCAACCGCTCGCGTGTACCTGAGCAAGGGCTCGGGCAACATCGTGATCAACGGTCGCGCCATTGACGAATTCTTCGGCCGCGAAACATCGCGTATGATCGTTCGCCAGCCCCTGGAACTGACCCAGAACACCGAAAACTTCGACGTCTCCGTGACGGTCGCAGGCGGCGGCATCACCGGCCAGGCCGGCGCCATCCGTCTGGGCATCGCCCGCGCCCTGATCGAATACAACGATACCCTGAAGCCTGAATTGCGCAAAGCCGGTCTGGTTACCCGCGATGCCCGTGAAGTGGAACGTAAGAAGGTCGGCCTGCGCAAAGCGCGTCGTGCCACCCAGTTCTCGAAACGTTAATCGGTTTCCTGCATCACATGAAAAACCCGCTGAAAAGCGGGTTTTTTTTTGGATGGTCCTTGCCTCGGCGGTGCCGGTGATCAACGGTTCGGTAAATGGCGCGGGACTGTGGCCATGAGCATGGCAATCAGGCCGTCGTCCATGTAAGTGAAGTCGTCCGGAATGTCGAGGCATATCACCTTGACGCCCGACAGGTGACGCTTGAATTTTGCGGATAGTTTGGATCGGTGCGCGTTTTCCATCACGAATACCGTATCGGCCCGTTCCAGCAGTTCCGGCGTGACCGGATTATCGGCATCATGATTGATGCCGGCGGAGGCTGTTTCCACATGTGGCCAGTCCGCGAAAACGTGTTCAGCCGTTGGGCTCCGCAGGCGGTTCTTGCCGCAGACGAAAAGTATCTTCACTACCGATGCCACGGCACTTATTTGGCCGCTTCTTCGGCCAGGCGTTTGGCCAAGCGCGTTTCGGCGTCATCGGCATATCTGCGGCAGGCCTGGTCATCGATGAACGATTTGGCCTCGGCCCGCGCGAACAGGTTGGAGAACCCCGGATGGGCGGAAATGAGTATGTCGCATTTCAGGCTGCGCACGGTGTCGATGCTTTGCCGGAAAGTCGACAGATATCCGGGATGCGCGCTGAAACGATAGGTGTCATCCGAGACCGGGGTCAGGCTGTCGGCGAAAACGATGGAGACGCACGTGCCCGCCTCACAGCTGGGCCATGACCACGACGTTCCGCCAGGTGAATGGCCCGGTGTGAACACCGCGCTGAGGACATTGCCGCCGAGCACGATGCTGTCGCCGTCACCGATCGTCTTGACAGATTTCAGCGCCGGGAACTTCATGAAGTCGCCGAAGCCGGACTGTGGATCGCTTGGCAGGCTGGTTCCGGCCTGCAGGGCCTGGCCGGATTCAGGGCTTGCCGCCACGCGCGCGCCGGACATGCGCTGCAGGGCGGCCAAGCCGCCGACGTGATCGTAATGCGCATGCGAATTCAGCAGCCATTTCACGTCGCCGATGCGGAAGCCGAGCGTTTCGATGTTTCCCGCGATTTCCGCCGCCGACTGCGGCAGTCCGCCGTCGATCAGGATGTGGCCCTGCGGCGAGGTGACCAGCACCGCGCTCAGTCCGTCCACACCCACGTAATAGGTGCTGCCATGGATCTTGAACGGCGCCCGTGGCGCGTTCCAGGCGGCGCAGTTGCCGCAGGTCTTCGGCATCTCATCGGCATGCGCATGCGGCGCCGATGCGGCGGCCAGCGAAAGCAGGGCCGCGGCGATCATTTGCGGATTTCACCGCCGGAGATCACCACGTCGGCGCCGCGCGCGGCGAACAGGCCGTTGGTCACCACACCGACGATCTGGTTGAGATCGCTTTCCAGCTTGACCGGATCGGTGATCCGCCAGCCGTGCACGTCGAGGATCCAGTTGCCGTTGTCGGTCAGCACACCGTCGCGCCATACCGGGTTGCCGCCGAGTTTGACGATTTCGCGTGCCACATGCGAGCGCGCCATCGGAATCACCTCCACCGGCACCGGAAACGTGCCGAGCAGCGGCACCAGCTTGGACGGGTCGATGATGCACACGAACTGGTTGCTGGCCGCCGCGATGATCTTCTCTCGGGTCAGGGCCGCGCCGCCGCCCTTGATCAGGCGGTTGTGGCTGTCGCATTCATCGGCGCCGTCGACGTACAGCTCCAGCGGACCGACCGCGTTCAGGTCGAACACCGGAATGCCAAGCTCCTTCAGCAGTCGGGTGCTTTGCTCGGAGCTAGACACCGCGCCTTCGATGCGGTCCTTCATGCGGCCGAGGCCCTGGATGAAGTAGGCCACGGTGGAGCCGGTGCCCACGCCGACGATGGATTTTTCCTGCACAAATTCGAGCGCGCGTTCGGCGGACAGCTGTTTGCCTTGTTCGGGGGTCATGATTCGGGTTCCAGTTTGAGGATGGTGCGCCATTGGGATTCGGTGACGGGCAATACGGACAGCCGCGTTCCACGGTTGAGCAGCGTGAAATCGCCCAGGCGTTCGGCGTTCGCCTTCAGCGTCTCCAGGCTGATGGCCTGCTTGAATTTCCGTTCGAACGAGACGTCGACCAGGAACCAGCGCGGCTTTTCGGGCGTGGCTTTCGGATCCCAGTAATCCGATTCCGGATCGAACTGGGTCGGATCGGGATAGGCGGTGGATGCCACTTTCGCCAGACCGGCGATGCCGGGGATTTTGGTGTTGGAATGGTAGAACAGAACGCCGTCGCCTTTTTTCATGTCTTTCCACATGAAATTCCGGGCTTGGTAATTGCGTACGCCGGACCAGGGTTCTGTTTTCACTTTCTTCAGGTCATCGATGGAGAACGCATCGGGTTCGGATTTCATCAGCCAGTAACGCATCATCCGTATTCCTTTGCCGGGCAGTCCAGCCATTCACGTTCGGTGGCAATCGCGTCCATGCCGATATCCCAGGACTGCGCATCAAGCGCATCAAGCTCCTGGCAGGCGAAGCCAACGCCAATCAGCATCGGCGGGGCCGGCTTGGATTTCCGGAAGGCGAAGCTGGCGTCGTAATAGCCGCCGCCCATGCCCAGCCGCCGGCCTTGCCGGGTGAAGCCCAGCAACGGCACCAGCGCGACGTTCAGTTCATCGGGCCGCAGGCAGGAGCTTGGTTCAAGCGTAGGTTCCGGGATGCCGTATTGATTTGTCGCCAGGTCGTCGTCGGCGCGCCAGGGCGCGAACAGCAGTTGCCGGCCGGCCTGCACCACCGGCAGACACCATATCCAGTTGGCCGGCAGGCGCATCTGCAGGATGTGCAGCGGCAATTCGCCGGCGCTGGCCCAATAACCGGCCAGCGTGCCGCCGGTATCGGGCAGATGGGCGATGACACGCAGGGCAACGGCTTCGGCAGCGGCCATTTTTTCCGCTGCGTCCAGTTGGGCCCGTTTGGCTTTCAAATCCCGCCGTAGATCATGGCGCATGCGCATTCCCTGAAAAAAGAGTCCTCCGCCATGCCGATGCCTGCCAACGACCTTGATCCCTAGGATCAAGTGGGTACCGGCTTGCCGTCTTTAGGCTTTCCGCTACTGAGGCGGACATGCACACCGAGGGTTCGCACGATTCCCGGGTCGTGTTTATGGGTCAAGGGCTAATGTTGAGCACGCTGTCGGACACAGCAGAGGACACAGGGACATTATAGCGCGATGGAGTGAATGCAACGTCAGCGCGGCAGATTATCGAACAGGTCGTCGAGCTTGCGGTTCATCTCTCCCAGGCTGCGGCCGACCACCGCATCGGATTTTTCCCGCCCGTCCTTCAGCATCTGCAGGTCGTGCGCGATGTTCAGCGCGGCCAGCACGGCGACACGCTCCAGGCTGACGGTCTTGCTGCCGCCCTGGATGTCGCGCATCTGTTTATCGAGCAGCTTGGCGGCGGCCTGCAGGCTTTCGATCTGCTCCGGCGGGCATCCCACGGTGTATTCACGGTCGAGGACCTTGATGGTGACCGCATTACTCATCGCCGCGCTCCAGTTCGTTGAGACGTCCGATCATCGCTTCCACCCGATGGCGCGCCAGTTCGTTCTTGCCCTGCAGCTGGGTGCGTTCACCGGCCAGCTGCTCGGATTGCTGCTTCAACGCCTGGTTTTCGGCGGCCAGTTTGCGGGTGGCGTCCAGAAGGCGGTCCAGGCGTTTCGCCAGCGCCTGTATCTGTTGGGCATAATCGGTTTGATTCATGCCCATAAGCTAGATGGCATTCACATTGGAGTCAAGCAGATCCAACGGGTTGTCGAGCTGGGCGCTCCTTTCGTGTTCCTGGATGAACGCCAGGCAGTCGGAGGCGGTCATCGGCTTGGCCAGCCAATAGCCCTGGATTTCATCGCAGCCGAAACTTTTCAGGGTGTCCAGATGCTCCAGGCTTTCCACGCCTTCGGCGATCATGGTCATGCCCAGTGAGTGGCCGAGGGCGATGATGGTCTGCACCAGCGTGTTGTCGTTGGCGTTCGGGCCGATTTCACGCACGAACGACTTGTCGATTTTCAGGGTGTCGATCGGCAGCTGCTTGAGGTATGACAGCGACGAATAGCCGGTGCCGAAGTCGTCAAGCGACAGCGTGACGCCCAGGTCCTTCAGGGCCCACAGGTTGGCCAAGGGCGCGGCGTGCTGGCTCAGCACCATCGACTCGGTGATCTCCAGTTCGACGCAGTACTCGGGAATCCCGTATTTCTCGATCAGCGCGCCGATCTGCACGGCCAGCTTCGAGCGCAGCAGCTGCAGGGCCGAGACGTTGACCGACATGCTGATGTGGTTGAGCCCCTGGGCATGCCACTGGCTGAGGGTGTTGAGCGCGTCATCGAGCACCCATTCGCCGATTTCGATGATCTGCCCGGACTCCTCGGCCAAGGGGATGAACACATCTGGCCCGACGCGGCCCATTTCCCTGCTGTTCCAGCGCAGCAGGGCCTCCACGCTGACGATCTGGTTGGACTCGAGGCTCATGCGCGGCTGGAAGTTGAGCTCCAGTTCGTCGCGGACCAGCGCCATCTTCAGGGCGCCGAGCAGCTGCGCGCGGTGCCGTGATTTGGCGTCCATTTCCTCGTTGAAGTACTGGACCGTGTTGCGTCCCTCGGTTTTCGCCTGGTACATCGCGATATCCGCGTATTTCAGCAGGTCGGTGGGCGTCTGGGCGTGGTCCGGGAAGATGCTGACGCCGATCGATCCGGTCAGGTTGGCGGTGTGGTTGTCGCTCAGCAGGATCGGGTTGAGGAACTGGCCCAGCACCCGCATGGCGCAATCACGGATCAACTCGTCGCTGTCGGCGGATTCCAGCAGGATGACGAATTCGTCGCCGGACAGGCGCGCCACCAGGCCGAATTCGCGCGTGGCCGCCAGCAGGCGCTGGGCCACCACCACCAGCAGCCGGTCGCCGGCGGTGTGCCCGAGCGAATCGTTGATGTTCTTGAAGTTGTCGAGGTCCAGGAACAGGATCGCGACGCGGTTCTGGTTGCGGCGCGCATTGATGATCGCCTTGCTCAGCTTCTCGATCAGCAACGGCCGGCTCGGCAGTCCGGTCAAGGAGTCGTAATTGGCCAAGTGGATCAGTTCCTGCTCGATGCGTTTCTTGTCGGTGATGTCGTTGACCACCGCCACGAAATGCGCGCGGTGGCCATTGCTGTCCAGCACTTCGGAGAGTTCGATATGGCTCAGGAATTCGCCCTGGTCCTTGCGCTTCTGCCAGAGTTCGCCGGCCCAATGCCCGGTATCGGTGATCTTCTGTGCAATATCGGCGAACAGGCTCTGGTCATGCTGTTCGGAATCCATGATCGAGCGGCTTTTGCCCTTGATTTCCTGTTCGGTATAGCCGGTCATCCGCGAAAACGCCGGGTTGACCGAAATGAAGTTGAAGTCGAGATCGACCACCGCCACCGCTTCATTCATGCTTCTGACGACTTCCAGGGCGATGCGGCTTTCGCTTTCGAATTCACGGGCTGCGCTGACGTTCCGGCTGGCGCCGGCGATCCGCAGCGGATTGTTGTGCATGTCGTATTCGACCACGCGCCCGCGGCTGGTTATCCAGATCCAGCCCTGGCTGTAATGGCGCAGCCGGTAGGTGACTTCAAACGAGCTGCTCTGGCCCTGCAGATGGTCGTTGATGGCCTGATGGAAATCCGGCGCATCCTCGGGGTGGATGAATACCTGGATGAACTCTATGGCGTTGATGGTCGCCGGGAACTGCCCCTCGACCAAGGGCTCGAAACCGACCTGGCTGATTTCCTGGGTGTCCAGCCGCCAGGTCCAGATCGCTTCCCCGGTGCCCTTGAGGGCCAGGCGGAGGTCGTCTTTCTGGGTGCTGAGGGTCTGCAGCATGCCGGCTTCGCGTTTCCTGGCCAGCCAGACGAACCCGAAAAGGATCAGCGAAAAGCC
>DATMWF010000187.1:0-19007 GCA_035562675.1 Arenimonas sp.
CCATTTATCCGCACTATGCTTCAGGCAGCCATAGAATAGATTGTACCCATCGACATAAATTATTGTTTTCAAAGCGCATCCCTGGCCAGAAATGAAAAAACCGCCATTACGGCGGTTTTTCCGCCCCAAGCATTAAGTTAACTGAATAACCATGCGAGGGGTGAGTTGTACGGGCATTATTAGCCATTCCTAACACCTGTGTCAAGCAGGGCCGGTCTACCGCATAAACCCCAGTTCATAAACCATCGGCCGCAATTTATCGCCAAGCGCGTCATAAGCGGCCTTGAACGCCGAAAAATCCACTGTGACGTTGCTGCCTTCCTTATTACGTTCTTCCAAGGCCTTGCGTACCTGATACCAACCCACATCGGCGCGGTTCAGTTTCAGCAGCTCGCGCACGCTGTGCGTGTCGGTGCGTGAAAAATACGCCTGCCAGAGTTTTCGGCCTTCATCCATCACTGCTTGCGCTTCGGGCGATAAGATTTTATCGCTGAGATATTGCACCATAAAATCGGATTCAAAGCGGTCTGGTGCACCCACTTCGGCTTCGGTGAATGGGATGAAGTGATTGACGATGGACCATTTATTACCGTTCCATTCCAAATCGTTTGCACTGGCGCTTAGATTGCTGCCATTAAATAGCATCCAAATCAAGCAATCGGTTTTGAATTCATCGGTTATTGGCTGTGTCGGCTGCAAAAATTGGTCGCGGTCGTTTAACCATGTTGGTTTTATTAATCTGCGCACAGAAAAAACAATAGCTGACTGCCAAAGATTTCCGGGAGTAATGTAAAAGCCGCCAGCAGTGCAGTATCCCGATGAAAATAACGCAGTTTGTTGAGTTGAATGTTGCAAATCGTTATTGGCACAGTACATGCCACCAATTGCTCCATCGGCCCATTTTGTGCCTCTAACATCTTTAGTTATTGTTGCGGGTGAGATCGCATTTTTTAAAGGAATAGAATCTAATTTATTTGAGCGTGGGCGCTTAATCCACTCGTTGAGAAAGCTCTTACTGGGTAGATTGTAAAATGTTTTTTCGCCGATTGGTCGAACATTTTTATCTAGCACCTCAGTAGAGACTTCAGTGAAACTAATCTTACGTTTTGTGTCGTGGCTCGTTTGCCATATTAAAAACCCAATTGGGAAGTCACCCTTTAATCCTTCAAATGACTTGCTGTGAATTACAAAACCATCAAGGTATTCAGCTTGCCATTTTTCTCGGAAAATTTCGAAATTTGAAGCGTTGATGTATTTCAATTTGCTGAAAATGGCAATAGTTGCATTTGGAGTCTCCAGCGAAATTCTAGCTAGAAATTGCGTGAAAAGTTCACGCTTTGCATATCCATAATCAGGCATATTTATTGAAAATTTAGTGCTTTGGACTCCAGTTTTACTTTTAACATCAGCGCCTGAGCCTGATTCCGCATACGGCGGATTAATCAGCACCAGAATCTTCTTGCCGTCTTTAATGGCTTGTTGCAGCTCTGCAGGCACTTTGTTCGTTAACGAATAATCAATCTTACCGTCATCGGTAATGTCGTCATTCAGATAATCGTACTGAAAGCGCGTGGCGGCAACGCAGGTCTTGCTGGCTTTCATCACATCCAAGTCGGCTTGGTCGAGCGTGCTCATGAACACATTGCGGTGGTTGCTGTGCTTCACCTCCAGATTGCCGACCCCGCAGCACATGTCCCAGACAATGTAATTCTTCTGCCAGTTGCTGCCCAAGGTTTCACTCAGCAGGTCGTAGGCTTTATCGACTACATGCAGCGGCGTGTAGAATGCGCCTTCGAAGCTACGTTTATCCAGGGGGATCAGACTATCGCGACGCTCAAGCAGGTAATTGCGGTGCTCTTCCTTGGGTGGTCTATGGTAAATCGCCCAGAATTGTCGGTAGCCATCATAGCTTCCAAGCTCGTAGGTTTGTCCATTCAACAGGAAAACAGGATCTTCCCCGTTATATAGTAGTCGTGCGGTTAAATGTTCATGAGTTGATTTTTTACCATCATGCATTATGTCCGCGTAAAACAGTAGATCATAGTCACTTTCGTTAATGCCGGACAATTCACGACCAACCATGTCCACCCATTTATCGAACACCTGTTTCAGGTTGTCTGGCGTAATCTGGGTACGGATTATTTCTCCGGACTTGATCGCTACCTTGACGGTCTCGATGAATTCGCGTTCGTGTGTCTCAATTTTGAACGAAACGAAATAAGTGCCAATAAAGCTCGACACTTCCTCAAGCGCTTCCGGTGTGAACTTGCTGGCCGACTTGCCCCATTTGATGTTCTTACTTTTCAGGATTGGCAGCACATCCGCCGTGCGCATAATTGCTGCTTTGTTGGTATCAATCACACACAGGAAGGGCGGAACATCTTCACCTTTCTTGAACGCATCGTCCACATAATGCAGAAGCTGGGTAAACATTTTAAAGGTCGAAGTCGGCTTGTCTTTGGCCTCGAACCAAATTTCCTTGGTTTGGATGTCAATCAGGTTTTTCTGGACGTTTTTCAGCCCAAGCGCCTTGATGTAAGCGTCTTTAACGTCTTCTTCGCTGCTGGCTTTCTTGAGGGTTTCGAATAAGCTCATGACTTCCTGATGTCTTTCTGATTGATTTGCTTCATCCTAACAACTTTCACACATTCCCGCCGGTCACGATCAGGCCCACGCGCTTGCCTTTGAACAGCTCCGGATACGCCAGAACCGCGGCCAGCACGGTCGCGCTGCTCGGTTCGATGACCATTTTCAGGTGCTCGCCCACCAAGGCCTGCGCCGCCAGGCATTGCGCATCGGACACGCTCAGCACCTGCAGCACATGCTCACTGATGATGGCGAAGTTCGGCACGCCGACCACCGCCCGCAAGCCGTCGCACAGCGTGTCCGGCACGATATGGGTGATGCGCTCCCTGGCCGCCAGTGAAGCGATGGTATCTGCCGCACCTTCCGGCTCCACGCCATACAGCGGGATGTCGACCGGATCGAGCGCGATGGCGGTGCCGCTGATCAGGCCGCCACCACCGACCGGCGCGATCACCGCAGCAAGATCCGGTACGGCATGCTGCAGCTCCAAGGCGGCGGTACCCTGCCCGGCCATCACGGCCGGGTCTTCATATGGATGCACCAAGACCGCACCGAGCTCGGCCATCAGTTCCTGCGTCATGGACTCGCGCGCGGCCTGCGTGGCGGCGCAGCGGTGGATGATGGCGCCAGCCTCGCGGATGGCGTCCAGTTTCGACTGCACCGCGCCCTCCGGCACCACCACATGCGCGGTGATGCCACGCAGCTTGGCGGCCCGCGCCAAAGCTGCGCCGTGATTGCCGGAGGAATGGGTCACCACCCCATGCGCGGCCTGCGCGTCACTGAGCGCAAACACGGCATTGACCGCGCCGCGGAACTTGAAGGCACCGCCGACCTGCAGGTTCTCGCACTTGAAGAACAGCGACGCACCGGCCAGGGCATCCAAAGCGGGCGAGGTTTTGACCGGCGTGACCCGCGCATACGGCGCGATGCGCGCGGCGGCGTTCAATACATCGGTGAAAGTGATCATTCAAGCCTCCTTGGCTTCATCTTTACTATTCTGGCCGGACAGGCTGCTGACGGTGGAACCCGCCATCACCAGCACGGCGCCGAAAATGCCCAGCGCGGTGACGTGCTCCGGCGCGATCGCCCGGGGCCATACGGCATGCACGGCGGCGACCGCCAACAGGCATAACAGGGGCGTGGTGGCCAGGATCGCCGAAACCCGCGACGCCTGCCAGTGCGCCAGGGCTTCGGCGAAAGCGCCGTAGGCGACCAACGTGTTCGCACAGCAGAACAGCACCAACGCCCAGTGCAGGGCGTCCAGCTCCAGCAAGGCCGACGGGTGCGCGAACGGCCACAGCAGCAGCGCCGAAAACACGTATATGACCGCCAGGATATGGCTGGAATCCAGTTTCATCAGCAGCTGTTTCTGGATCAGTGCGTAGGCCGCCCACGATACAGCGGCCATGCCGACAAAGCCGGATCCCAGCAGATACGATGAACCACCGGTGACGGCGCCCTGCAGCTGATCACGGAAAAAAAGCCCCAGGCCGAGGACGATGACCGCCAGACCGAGCCATTGGCCCAGGACAAAGCGCTCCTTGAAGATGAAGATACCGCCCAGCGCCATCAGCAGCGGCGCCAGCTGGATCAGCAGCTGGGCATTGCCCGGCGAGGTGTACTGCACGCCCAGCAGGTAGCCGACGTAATTGCCGACCAGCAGCACGGTGGCCAACAGCAGCCAGCGCCAGTGCCGGCCCTGCAGGCTGCGGTAGGGCGCCAGCTGGTTTCGGGCACCCAGCCAGACAGCCATGAACACGGCGGCGAACACGAAGCGGAACCAGGTCAGGGTGATCGGATCAAGCACCACCAGGCTCATTTTCAGGACGACCGGCAAGGTGGCCCAGCAGCCCGCCGTGACCAAGGCCAGCAGCAAGCCCAATTTCCAACGCCCGGAGGCCTGATGCAGCATGTTGAACTCCGTTGTTCCTGACAGTAACGCCATTGTCGTTGAATTCAGCCGCGATTCACAACAAGTGCATACACTGGAAGCAACCGCAGAAGGACAAACCCCTATGATCCGCCGTCTCCTCATCGTGTCCTTGGCTTCCCTGACGCTCGGCGGCTGCATCACCTATTCGGGCGACGGCTATTACTCCGCGCCCGGCAACGCCTACAGCGATTACGGCGATGACGACGGCTATTACGGCAGCCCGGGCTATTACGGCGACTACCGTTACGGAAACGTGCCGCGGGTAAGCATCAGCTTCAGTTTCGGCTCCGGTTATCCCTACTATGGCTACCCCTCATATTACGGGTACACACGCTGCTCGGCGTGGTCGCCGTATTGTTTCGGCGGGTTCTATCCGAACTACGGTTATGGCTGGGGAGGCTACTGGCCCGTTTACGGCTACGGCCATCACCACCATCGCCCGCCGCACCATGATCCCAAGCCCAAGCCGCCAGGCCAGCGGCCCGACCGCCCGGATCGGCCCAGGTATGATGCCGATGGGCCCGACCGACCCGGCCATAACACCGACTATCCCATCGGCGTGCGCCCGGATGGTCCACGGCCGCGCAAGGGCCAACGGCCCGACCCCGCCATGCAGCAGCCGGTGGACGGGGACACCCAGCCGATAGCCGTTGGCGACACGCCCGGCGCAAGGCCATTGCCGACTCAACAGCGGCCGCGCCGGATGCCTTTGCCGATCGTCATCGATGACGGGCGCGAGCCGGAGTTCCGCCGGGCCGACTGGATTCCGCCCCAAACGCCGATCAGGCAACCCGTGCAGCAGCGGCCTATTCCGGTCGAATCGAATGGTGGTGACTATGTGCGCAGCACCCGCTCAAGCCGTAACACGCCCATACAGCAGGGGCAGCCGGACCGGCCAACGAATGACCGCCAGCCGCTGAACGGCCCACCGGCTCCGCTGCCGCAGATGGTCCCCCAAAGACCGCCGGCGCCGGTGCGCGTGCGTGCGGAAGCGCCGGCGCGCGAACCGAAGGCCAAGACCGTCCGGGAGGACGGCGATGAGCCTTGATGGATGAACCTCACGCAACGCGCCTTCCGGCGCGTTTTGCGTTTTGCCGTAAATAAGCGAAAATAGCGCCCATGAACAGCACTTATCACTTTGATGTCATCGTCATCGGCGGCGGACATGCCGGTACGGAAGCCGCCTTGGCATCGGCGCGCCTGGGCGCGCGCACCCTGCTGCTCACCCACAACATCGAAACCGTCGGGCAGATGAGCTGCAACCCGGCCATCGGCGGCATCGGCAAAGGCCATCTGGTCAAGGAAATCGACGCGCTCGGCGGCGCCATGGGCATCGCGGCCGACCATGCCGGCATCCAGTGGCGCACCCTGAACGCCTCGAAAGGCCCGGCCGTGCGCGCCACCCGTGCACAGGCCGACCGTGCGCTGTACAAGGCCAAAATCCGCCAGATGGTCGAGTCGCAGGAAAACCTGCAGCTGTTCCAGCAGGCCGTGGATGACCTGATCATCGAAAACAACGCCGTCCTGGGCGCCGTAACCCAATCCGGCCTGCGCTTCAGCGCCCGCTGCGTGGTGCTCACCGCCGGCACCTTCCTGGCCGGCAAGATCCACGTTGGCATGAGTAACTACGCCGGCGGCCGCGCCGGCGATCCGCCCTCGGTCAAACTGTCCGAACGGCTGCGCGAGGGCATGTTCCAGGTCGATCGGCTGAAAACCGGCACCCCACCGCGCATCGACGGCCGCAGCCTGGATTATTCGGCGTTCCAGGAGCAGCCCGGCGACCAGCCCATCCCGAGCTTCAGCTATCTGGCCAGCGGACGGGAGCACCCCGGACAGGTCAGCTGCTGGATCACCCACACCAATGAACGTACGCACGACATCATCCGCGGCGGCCTCGACCGTTCACCGATGTACTCCGGTGTGATCGAAGGCATCGGCCCGCGCTATTGCCCGTCGATCGAAGACAAGATCGTGCGCTTCGCCGACAAAAGCTCGCACCAGATCTTCATCGAGCCGGAAGGCCTGAACACCTTTGAAATCTACCCGAACGGCATTTCGACCTCGCTGCCGTTCGATGTGCAGCTGGACCTGGTGCATTCCATCCGTGGCTTCGAGAATGCGCACATCACCCGGCCGGGCTACGCCATCGAGTACGACTATTTCGATCCACGCGGGCTGAAGGCCTCGCTGGAGACCAAGGCGGTCAGCGGCCTGTTCTTCGCCGGCCAGATCAACGGCACCACCGGTTATGAAGAAGCCGGTGCCCAGGGCCTGATCGCCGGGCTGAATGCGGCACGCCTGGCCAAGCAACTGCCGTCCTGGTCGCCACGCCGCGATGAAGCCTATATCGGCGTGCTGATCGATGACCTGATCACCCACGGCACCACCGAGCCGTACCGCATGTTCACCTCGCGCGCCGAATACCGCCTGCAGCTGCGCGAAGACAACGCGGACGCGCGACTGACACCGGCCGGATATGAACTGGGCCTGGTCGATGCGCCGCGCTGGCAGGCGTTCAACGTCAAAATGCAGGCCATCAGCGATGAAAGCAGCCGCCTGCAGGCGATCTGGGTGGTGCCCGGCAATGCCATGGCCAAGGCCCTGGAGCGCGAATCCGGCATCAGCGTGACCCGCGACGGTACCGCCCTGGACCTGCTCAAGCGTCCGGAAATCACCTACGCCAGCCTGATGGCAGTGGCCGAATTCGGTCCGGCCAACGCGTCGGAAAAGGTCGCCGAGCAGGTCGAGATTTCGGTCAAGTATTCCGGCTATCTCATCCGCCAGAACGACGACATCGCCAAGCAGAAGAAAAACGAGAACACCGCGATCCCGGACAGCTTCGAATTCGCCGGCGTCCCGGGCCTGTCCAAGGAGCTGCAGGGCAAGCTGGCCAAAACGCGGCCGGAAACCATCGGCCAGGCCCAGCGCATCCCCGGCATGACGCCGGCGGCCATCTCGCTGCTGCTGATCCAGCTGAATAAACGCCGCCGCGCCGCCTGATGGAGCCGCAATGGCGCCAGCGCCGCAGGCGCGTCCGCGCCCTGCTCAAGCCGCTGCCGCGCAAGGCCAACGTCCGGCGCTACCCGGTGGTCAAGTGGTTCGCCGACTTCGCCCATAAACGCCCGTATCTGTGGTCGTTCAAGGACGCGCCGATGGTCCGCGCCCTGTATATAGGCAGCCTGCTGGCCTTTCTGCCGAGTTACGGCGCGCAGATCCTGATTGCCGTCGCCGCGGCCTTTTTGGGCCGCGCCAACCTGACCGCCACGGTCGGCCTGCAGATGATCACCAACCCGCTGAGCATGGGCCCGATCTATCTGGCCACCTACGGCATCGGCAACTGGCTGATCGGCGTGCTGCATATCAAGCCCCGGCACGCCGTTCTGGACGGCGCCTTGGCGCTGGTGCTGGGCGGCCTGCTGCTGGGCATGGCCACGGCGGTGCTGCTGCATGGCCTTTGGCTGGCCGGACGCTACGAGGCACGGCAGTTCCGGCAGCGGAGGCTCGCCGCGGCGCAGGAGGATTAATGCCCGAATAAGAGCAATTACACTAGCCACAATGTAAATATTGTATTAATGTAGGCTCACTAGCCCGCGACAATGCGCGTGGGTATGGGCTGTGGATTTGCTTATGACGACCTGAAACGTCACGCAAGAATGCGGCGAAAATCGTAACTAACCCAATATGAGAGAGTAGACATCATGCGTTTAACCCAACTTTCCATGGCACTCGCTGCCGCCATCACCGCCAGCTCCGCCGCACAAGCCCAGCAATTCTCGGAAGTCGTCAGCTTCGGCGACAGCCTGACCGACGCCGGCAACATCGCCATGGTCGACGGCAACGCCCTGACCCCGGTCGGTTCCAGCTTCACCACCAACCCCAACGATGTCTACGCGCAGATCCTGTCCCAGTTGCTGGGTCTCGGCACGCAGTCGAACAACACCCCGCTGGTCCCGTCCACCAGCGCCGGAACCAACTATGCTTACGGCGGCGCCTGCGCCATCTCGAACGGCACCGCCATCGCCGCGCCGATTCCCGGCCTGCCAACCTTCACCTGCTCGAACGCGCCCGGCAATTTCTCGCTGATGAGCCAGTTCACCACGCACCTGACCGCCAATGGCGGCGTTGCGGACCCCAACGCGCTGTATACCTACTGGGCAGGCGCCAACGACATCCTGTCGGCCACCGCCGTCACGCCGCCGGGCGGCTTCCTGCCGAACGGCTCGATCCTGTATCAATACATCTACCTGAACGGCGGCAACCCGGCGAACGCCTCGGCCATCGCGCAGACCATTGCCGGCCAGGCCGGCGCCACCGCCGCCGGTGAAGTCAAATTCCTGCAGTCCGCCGGCGCGAAAACCATTGTGGTCTTCAACCTGCCCGACCTCGGCAAGACGCCGCTGAACGTGAATACCGCCAACTCGACCGGCGCCACGGCATTGACCACCATTTACAACCTGCAACTCGCCAGCGGCCTGGCCACGGCGTCGGATGGCATCGTCGGCATCAACACCTTCGCGATCATCAACGAAATACTGGCCAATCCATCGGCGTACGGCTTCACCAACACCACCGGCGTGGCATGTCCGGGCGGCGTATCGTCCTTGGCCTGCGGCCCGGCTGCATCCGGCTATCCGGTTGCCCCGATCAGCGACAGCTACCTGTTCGCCGACTCCATCCATCCGTCCGGCCGCGCCCACGCCCTGCTCGCCAATGTCGTCTATTCCACCATCAGTGCGCCGGGCATCGTGTCGCTGGCCCCTGAAGTCGCCATGCAGTCCGCCTTCAACCACAGCACCTCGATCAGCAATGCCTTGGATGCGGAATGGGCATCAGGCAGCGAAGTCGGCAAGATCCGCGGCTACACCTCGGTGCAGTTCGGCCAGCAGAACATTGACGCCACCGGCTACACACCGGCCCTCGACAGCGACTCGATGGACCTGAACATCGGCGCCACTTACCGCGTC
The DNA here is from genome assembly GCA_035562675.1 of Arenimonas sp. Lineage (GTDB taxonomy): Bacteria > Pseudomonadota > Gammaproteobacteria > Xanthomonadales > Xanthomonadaceae > Arenimonas. The sequence continues at coordinate 9,484 of DATMWF010000187.1, forward strand.
AACGACGGCTTCACCTTCGGCGTGGCCGCCACCCTGGGCAGCAATTCCGGCGATGCCGGCAACGTCGGTGAATTCGACGGCACCACGATGCTGTTCGGCCTGTTCGGCCAATACGAAATCAACGGCCTGTATGGCCGCCTGAGCTTCAGCGGCGGCAATACCGACATGGAAATCAACCGCTTCATCAGCCTTGGCCCGACCACACGCGTGGAATCCGGCAGCACCGGCATCACCCAGCAGACCGGTGCGCTGGAAGTCGGCTATGTGTTCAAGGCCGAGAGCTTCACCCACGGCCCGTTCGCCGGCGTTGAAATCAACAACAACGAAGTGGAAGGCTATGTCGAAGGCGGCAACAGCAGCACCGCCATGCATTTCGACGATTTCAGCCGCGACAGCAACATGACCACCCTGGGCTACCAGTTCTCCGGTAAATTCGGCAGCGTGCAGCCGTTTGCCCGCGTCGCCTGGGTCACCGAAACCAATACCGACCAGACCTTCGTGCGCGCCGGAACGGTTTCCATGCCGGGCAACTTCAGCCTCGGCGGCTATGCCCCGACCGATGACAGCTTCATCGACTGGGATATCGGCGCCAGCATGACCTTCGCCGAAAGCTTCGACGGCTTCCTCAGCTACCGCGGCCGCACCGGCAACGACCAGCAGGACAATGGCAGCTTCAGCGTCGGTGTCCGCAAAACCTTCTAAGCACATCGCAAGACCCATCGAAAACCCCGCCGCATGGCGGGGTTTTTTTTGCCGGCGGCCAGCCACAACCCTCTTCCAATTTCTACATACGTATTCAGCAAGGGCCGGAATTGATTGGCGCCGCACATCGGTTAGGGTATGAAAACCATACGAATGCAATTACGATTGCAGCATAACTAGAAATTCATCAGGAGAGGGCTGGCATGGGCGGACAACCGCGTTTATCGTTTTGGCAGATCTGGAACATGTCGTTCGGCTTTTTGGGCATCCAGTTCGGTTTCGCGCTGCAGGGCGGCTTCATGTCACGCATCTTCCAGACCCTCGGCGCCGACAAGGACGCCCTGCCGCTGCTTTGGGTGGCCGCGCCGCTGACCGGCCTGTTGGTGCAGCCGATCATCGGCTATCTCAGTGACCGCACCTGGCATCCGCGCTTCGGCCGCAGGAGGCCGTACTTCCTGATCGGCGCGGTGCTCAGCTCGATCGCCCTGTTTTTCATGCCGTACTCCTCCGCCCTCTGGATGGCCGCCGGCTTCCTCTGGATCCTGGATGCCTCGATCAACATCAGCATGGAACCGTTCCGCGCCTTGGTCGCCGACAAGCTGCCGAACAGCCAACGCTCCTACGGTTTCGTGCTGCAGACGCTGATCATCGGCATCGGCACCTGGGTCGCCAGCAACCTGCCGTGGTTCGTCAACGCCGTGTTGGGCGTGTCCAATGACGCGGCGCCGGGCGTGGTGCCGGACTCGGTCAAGATCGCGTTCGCCATCGGCGCCTTCGTGTTCCTGGCCAGCGTGCTGTTCACCGTGTTCACCACCAGTGAATACCCGCCGGAAAACCTCGAGCGCTTCAACGCCGAGAAGGCCGAGGGCGGCCTGGTCAAGGACATCCTGCACAACATCCGCCACATGCCGCCGCAGATGCTGAAAATCGGCTTCGTGCAGTTCTTCAGCTGGTTCGCGTTCTTCACCATGTGGAGCATGGCCACGCCGGCGCTGACCGAACACGTGTTCAAGGCCCCGGCCCCGGACCCGGCCGCCTTCAACATGGCCGTGCCCGCCCAGGCCCAGGCCTTCCAGGCCGCCAACGGCGCGTTCCAGGGCGCCGCCGACCTGGTCGGTTCGTACATGGGCTTCTACGGGCTGTCGTCGATGGTGGTCGCCCTGCTGCTGAGTTTCTACGCCGCCCGCTTCGTGCTGAACTGCAGGCTGGTGCATTTCATCTCGCTCACGCTCGGCGGCATCGGCTTTCTGTCGATGTTCTACGTTTCCGAGCCTAAGATGCTGATGCTGAGCTTCGCCCTGATCGGCGTGTCCTGGGCCAGCATCCTGTCGATGCCCTACGCCCTGCTGGCGGGCGTGGTCGACCCGAAGAAAATGGGCATCATGATGGGCCTGTTCAACATGTTCATCGTGCTGCCGCAGATCGCCGCCGCGCTCGGCGGCGTGAACGCCAGCTACAAACTGATCGGACCGGCCGCCATCAACGCCATGACCGTCGCCGGACTTTCGCTGCTCATCGGCGGCCTGCTGGTGTTTTTCGTGAAGGAAAGCAAGGCCCCGGCCGACACCCAGACAGCGGGGCATTGACCATGAAAGCGCTGCTGCTGCCGCTGGGCCTTGCACTCGCCGCGTCCGGCGCAACGGCCGAGGTCCGGCAACGGGACTATTACGGCACGCTGGAACCGTTCGCCGCGCGTGCGGTTTACTTCCTGATGACCGACCGCTTCGTCAACGGCGACCCGAGCAACGACCAACGCAGCCAGGGCGGCGCCAACCGCAGCTTCGACCGGCCGGTGCCCGGCGCGCCGGCCAGCGGGAGCGACAACATCGGCTATCTGGGCGGCGACTTCAAAGGCATCGCGGACAACGCGGACTACATCAAGGGTCTGGGCTTCGACGCCATCTGGCTGACGCCGATCGTCGATAACCCGGATGAAGCGTTCACCGGCGGCGACGCCGTGGCCTGGAAAGGCATGTTCCAGGACAAAGGCAAGACCGGCTATCACGGCTACTGGGGCAGTAATTTCTATGTCCTGGACGAGCACCTGCCGAGCGCGGGCCTCGACTTCGCCGGCCTGAACAGGGTGCTGACGGGAAAGGACATCGCCACCGTGCTGGACATCGTCGCCAACCACGGTTCGCCGGCGTTCGGCATGCCGGTGGCCCAGCCGAAATACGGGCAGATCTTCGACAAGGCCGGCACGCTGGTCGCCGATCATCAGAACCTGCCGGCCGACAGGCTCGACCCGGAACACAATCCCCTGCACCGCTTCTATAACCGGAAGACCGAAATGGTGCAGCTGTCCGACCTGGACGAAAACAACCCGGCGGTGATGGATTACCTGACCGGCGCTTACCTGCAGTGGATCGCGCAGGGCGCCGACGCCTTCCGCATCGACACCATCAAGCACATGCCGTTGCCGTTCTGGAAGGAGTTCAGCCGCCGCATCCGCAGTCAGCACCCGGGCTTCTTCCTGTTCGCCGAAGCCTATGATTACAGCGCCGATAAGATCGCGCCGTTCACCTGGCCGGAAAACGGCGGAATTTCCGTGCTGGATTTCCCCCTGAAGGAAAAGCTGGACAAGGGCTTCGGGCGGAAGGGCGGCGGCTATGACGGGTTTTCTTCCGCGCTGTTCCTCGAGAACGGCCCGTACCGCAACGCCTATGAACTGATGACCTTCTACGACAACCACGACATGCCGCGCCTGGACGCCGACGACAACGGCTTCATCGACGCACATAACTGGCTGTTCACCGCGCGCGGCATTCCGGTCATTTACTACGGCTCGGAAACCGGCTTCATGCGCGGCAAGGCCGAACACGAAGGCAACCGCAATTACTACGGGCAGGACCGCGTCGACGCCGGCCCGTCGCATCCGATATACATCAACCTGAAGCGTATCGCGGCGGTCCGCCGGCAGTCGGTCGCGCTGCAGAAAGGGCTACAGCTGAATCTGGTGATGGACGAGGACCGCGCCGCCTTTTACCGGGTCTACCAATACGGCGGCACCGTCCAGACCGCCTTGGTGCTGCTCAACAAGGGCGATAAGCCGGCACGGTTCAACCTGCGCGCCAGTCTGCAGCCCGGCGTGTGGCGCTCGGCCATCAGCGGCAGGACCATCGGCATCGACGTGCGCAGGCCGCGGCTGAAGACCGACGTGCCGGCGCATGGCGTGGAGGTGCTGCTGTTCGACGGCGCCCTGAGCGCGCCGGCACTGCTCAGTGAGCTGGATCGGCTTCAGGCTGGGAAACAGCGCCGCACGAACGGCGGATGACCAGCTTGGCCGGAAGCATCTGGCTTTGCACCGGCTCGTTGTTGATCAGGTGCAGCAGCGTCTTGACCAGCAGCTCGCCGGCCTGCTTGGTGTCCTGCAGCACGGTGGTCAGCGCCGGCGAAACGAAATTCGCCATCGGGATGTTGTCGAAGCCGACCACGGCGATCTGCTCCGGTATGCGCAGGCCGCGCTCCTGGATGGCGCGCATGGCGCCGACGGCGATGAGGTCGCTGGCGGCGAACACCGCATCGCAGTCCGCGCCGCGTCCGAACAGGGCGATCATGGCGTCATAGCCGTCCTGTTCGTTGCTGATGGCATCGACCTGCCATGCCGGCTCAAGGGCGATGCCGGCCTGCCGAAGCGCTGCGGCATAGCCGCGGTAACGGTCGAAGAACTCCGGATAGCGCTCCGAGGCATGGCCAAGGAACGCGATGCGGCGGTGGCCCTGCAGCAGCAGGTGCTCGGTCATTTCCCGGCCGGCCAGCAGGTTATCGCAGCCGATCGATACGCCCGGCTGTCCGGGCAGCGAACCCCAGCGCACGAAGTGGGTGCCTTTCTCTATCAGCTTGTCCAGACGGCTGGAATAATCCAGGTAATCGCCGTAGCCGAGCAGGATGATGCCGTCGGCCTTGCGGCTGTCTTCGAAATCGGCGTGCCAGTCGTTGGACGCCTGCTGGAAGGAGATCAGCAGGTCGTAGCCGAAGGTCGAGCAGGCGCGGGTGATTGAACCGATCATCGACAGGAAGAACGGGTTGATCTGCGAATCGTCCGATGTTGGATCCTCGAACAGCAGCACCGCCAGCGTATCGGAATGCTGGGAGCGCAGGTTGGAGGCGTTTTTATCGACCGTGTAATGCAGTTCCTTGGCGATCGCCTGGATGCGCCTGCGCGTCTCCGGATTGACCAACGGGCTGTCCCGCAACGCGCGCGAAACGGTCGACTGCGACACGTTGGCGCGGTAGGCGATGTCAAAGGAAGTGGTCTTGGCTTTCATGCGGCGCGGTCAATGCGGTGGACGACGGATTTCAGTATATCGCACATCCGCAAGCGCTCCGTCACCGTTTCCGCTTCAGGTTTCCAGGGCGTTCTTCAGCGCCACCGCCGCACCGACCAGGCCGGGCGATTCATGGATGACGACATGCACCGACACCGACTCCAGATAGGCGGCGAACCGTCCCTTGGACAAAAACCGCTCCCTGAACGCGCTGCTGCGCAGGAACGGGATGAAGCGCGGCACGATGCCGCCGGCGATGGCCACCGTGCGCGCGCCGTGGATCAGCGCGGCATCACCGGCCACGCTGCCGAATATGGCGCAGAAGCGCGCCAGGGCGCGGCGTGCCATCACATCATGGCCCTCCAGGGCGGCGGCCACGATATCGGCGGGGTTGCGCAGATCCGTGCGCTGCGGGTCGCTGATGGCGGCATCGATGTACGACAGGCCGAGTCCGGACAGCAGACGCTCGTTCGAGCAGCGGCCATGACGGGCGCTGACCCAGTCCGTGATCATGCGCTCTTCGTCGACCTGCGGGGCGAAGCTGACGTGGCCGCCTTCGGTTTCGACCACCCGCCAGCCCTGCTTGTCGTCGCCGACCAGCAGGGCGATGCCAAGACCGGTGCCCGGACCGATGACGGTGATCGGACCTTTGCGCTGCTCATCCGGTCCGCCGTGCAGGCAGACGCGCCGGTCATCGCCGATTTCCAGCACGGCCAGGGCCGCGGCGCCGAAATCATTGATCACCGTCAGCCGCTCGAGCGCGAGGGTTTCCTGCAGCTCCCTGCGGCTGAACGCCCAGGCGCGGTTGGTCAGGCGGATGTCGTCGCCCAGCACCGGACAGGCCACCGCGAACGAGGCGAACCGGGGTTTCGCGCCGACCGATGCCAGATAGTGTTCGACCGCATGCTGCAGGCTGGCGAAGCCTGCCGTCGGCAGGCTTTGGCTATGCGTAAGGACCGGATGCGCCGAAGTCAGGTCGGCCAAAGCGAAGCGCGCGTTGGTGCCGCCGATATCCGCGACCAAAGCATGTGTGTTTGAAGTTGCTGTCATAGAATTCCGTCAAAAAAAACCATGCCGACCAACGGTCGGCATGGTTAGTTTACAACACACGGTTGGTATTAGAACTTGTAGCTGAAACCCGCCAATGTCTGACGGCCGTACTCGAAGTAGTTGATCGGACGGTTTTCGCCTTGGTTGCTACCGACCGGCTCGTCGCCGATGTTGCTGACCTGCAGATACAGGGTCAGGTTTTCCAGCATGCCGGAACCGAAGGTATAGTTGATCTGGGCGTCCTGGACTTTCTCGGCGTTGAAATCCTGCTCGACCAGGTCGGCGCCGAAGCCGCGGGTTTCACCCCTGAACTCCGAACGGGTCCGGTAGCTGTAACGCACCGACCAGCCGTAGTTTTCATAATACAGCGTGGTGTTGGAGGTGTACTTGGACAGGCCGGGAATCGGCTGCGACGAACCGGGTGTCGGTTCGATGTTGCTGTCGTTCACCGAATACGTGGCTTGCAGGCCGAAGCCGTCCAGCGCACCCCAGATCAAATCCAGCGGCAGCGACGCGGTCAGTTCATAGCCCTGCATAGTGCCGCCCTGGCCGTTGATCGGCTGGTCAAGCACACCGACCGTCGAATCCGGATAGGTCACGCCGACGATATCGCCTGGTTCCGGCGGCGGCAGGGGATCATCGGCATAGTTGAACGGCTGTTTCGCGTAGTACACGTAGGACTCGAGGTCCTTGTAGAAATACGCCGCGCTGAGATAGCCCTTGTTGCCTTCCTCGGTGGTGAAATACCATTCATAGCTGGCATCGAATGCGTTGGCCAGCCAAGGACGCAGTTCGGGATTGCCGCCGTCACCGCACCAGACCGGGCCCGGAACGCCGCTGCAGTTGGTCTGGTTGTTGCTGACGTTGTAGCTGGCGCGCATGGCGTCCATGCGCGGACGGGCCATCTGCTTGGCGGTCGCGACACGCAGGAACTGGTCTTCGAACAGGCCGAAGCTCAGGTTCAGGCTCGGCAGCAGGTTGCTGTAGCTGGCGCCGCCTTTGACCGGCGTCGAGCTGGTCACGCCGTCGTAGGCCGCGTAAGCCACCGAACTCTGATCGACGCCCACGTACTGCACGCCGATGTTGCCGCGCACCGGAACGTCGCCGAAGCTGGTATCGATGTTGGCCTGCAGGTACAGCGTGGTCATCTGCTCTTCAACCGACCAGTTCTTCTGGGCGATATCCTCGTTGCCGTTCGACTTCAGGGTGTAGAAGCCGGATTTCACCAGCGCCTCGGCATCGTAGGTGGCCAGGCTGTCCAAGCCGCCGAAACCGAAGCTCTGCTCGGAACCCGGGAACGGGGCGGTGGCGTAACCACGGCCGCAGCCGTTCTGCACGTCGGCGTTGATGCACAGGAAATACTCGTCGGAGCTCTTGGTCTTGCTGCGGTCGGTGTAGTTGAAGCCGAACTCGAGGCTGCTGATTCCGCCGTCCGCGAAGCTGCGCACGAAATCCACGCGATAGGAGTCCAGCTTGTCTTCGACTTCGAAATTCTTCAGGTAGCCGTCCTGGCCCCAGTTGCCGGCGTCGATCAACTGCAGGTTGGCCGGGTTGCCCAGGTCGCTCGCGAAGGTCAGGTCGTTGTACGAGCTGTTGTTGAGGGACACGTTCAGGTCGCTGAAGCCGCCGTTGGCGATCAGGCCGGCGTAGGTTTCAAGCACCGTGAACTTGCGGTTGGCTTCCGAGGTCGACAGGTCGACGATCATCTTCCAGTCGTCGTTGAAGGTGAAGATGTTGTTCCAGCCGTAGGACTGCACGGTGTCGTTGATCGGATTGCTGTCCATCCGGATGACCGGCTTGGTGTTGGCCCAGTCACTGTCGGTGATGGTGCTGTTGCCGCCCACCGTATAACCCGGCAGCAGCGTGGCGCCGCCCCAGGCGGTGCCGACTTCAAGGCCGGATTTGATTTCGGTCTTGTCGAAGGTCGAATAGAAGATGTCGAGCGAGGTTTCATAGAATTCGTTCGGACGGTACTGGATGGTGCCGGCCCAGCCGTTGCGTTCGAATTCGGAGTCGAACTTGTACAGCTTGCCGCCGCCGTAGACCTTGGTGCCGTCCGGGCCGTCAGCGTAACCCCAGGCTTCGTTCTGCAGGCCCGGCTGCGGGCTGTCCATGTAGGCGTATCCCACGGAAATACCCAGGGTATTGTCCAGGAACTGGTCGATATAGGCGAAGCTGAAGCGGTTGCCGTTTTCGGTGTCGCCGTTCAGTTCGTTCTGGTCGTAACGGTAGTTGAACGACACGACGCGGTCGCTGTAAGACAGCGGATCGACGGTCTGCAGATCGACGGTGCCCGACAGGCCCTGGCCGATCAGGCTGGCGTCGGGGGTTTTGTAAACCACGACCTGGGAAAGCAGTTCCGACGGGTATTGATCGAATTCCGCGCCGCGGTTGTCGCCGGTGCTGGCCTGCTCACGGCCGTTCAAGGTGGTGCCGGCGAAATCGCCTGCAAAGCCGCGGATCTGGATCTGGGTGGCGCGGCCGCGTTCACGCTGGGCGGTCAGGCCTGGCAGGCGGGCGATCGATTCGGCGATGGATGAATCCGGCAGCTTGCCGATGTCTTCGGCGGAAATCGCCTCGACGATCGAGGTGTTGCCCTGCTTCGTCTCGATGGCGTTTTCAATGCCGGTGCGGATGCCCGTTACGGTCACTTTATCGAGTGACTTGGCATCTTCCGATTCTTTCTCGGAAGCGGCTTCCCGTGTTTTCGCTTCTTCGGCTGACTGCGCTTGCACGTTGGCAGTGACCAGTAAAGTTGCGGATGCCAAGGCCATGCTCAGCAGATTACGCTTAAGTACCATTATCCCTCTCCATAAAACAGCGTGTGAATTTGATTTTGTGTTACAACATCGTTCAGGCGGATACCGGACGGCTCTACCCGATTTTTATTAACGAACGGTTAAAATGATTACAGAGTTTATAAAGTATTAACACTAAATACATACGTATTCATTGTGCATTCAGATTCAACCCGCATGCCAAACATGCCATCCTGTTCGATATATCATATTGATTAAAAAGGATTAATGCCATGATACGTCGTCAATTGTCCGCTTGGTTACTGGGTATTTTTGCCTTGTCCACTACGACAAACGTGAATGCGTCGGCCAAGGGCGAACTGCATGTGCCCTCGCCGGATTGGCGTGATCAAATCGTCTATTTTCTGATGATCGACCGTTTCAATAACGGTGATTTCGGCAATGACGACCAAGGCATCGGTGAGTTCGACCCCGGACAAAACGGCAGGTTTTCGGGTGGTGACCTGCCGGGAATTGAAAATAAAATCAATTACATCAAAAACTTGGGGGCAACCGCCGTCTGGATAACGCCGCCCGTCGCCAACCAATGGTGGAGCAAAAGCAGCCAATACGGCGGCTACCACGGCTACTGGGCCGAAAACCTGATGGCGGTCGATAAGCACTTCGGCACCCTGCAGGACTACAAAAACCTGTCGCGGGCCCTGCATGCGCAGGATATGTACCTGATCCAGGACATCGTGGTCAA
>DATMWF010000188.1:0-27964 GCA_035562675.1 Arenimonas sp.
GTCGGAGCCCGGAACCAGCAAAGCGGCGGCGATGAGGAATGCGGCGGACGATATGTCGCCGGGAACCCGCATCGCGCCGGCCTTGAGCGCACCACCGCCACGGACAAGAACCTCGCCCGGGCTGTATTCAATCGGCCAGCCAAGGGATTTCAACATGGACTCGGTGTAGTCGCGCGTCGGCCGCGGTTCGGTGATCAGCGTTTCGCCTTGCGCGTATAGCGCGGCGAAAATCAACGCCGACTTGACCTGGGCACTGGCCACCTGCGTTCCGATTTCCACGCCCCGGAGCGATTGGCCGCCTTGGATGTGCAAAGGCGCGAAGTTGCCGTCGCGCGCGGAAATCGATGCGCCCATTTTTTCCAGCAGCCTGATCACCCTCGCCATCGGGCGCTTCGACAGGGATGCGTCACCGACCAGTACGCTGTCGAATGCCTGGGCACAGAGCAGTCCGGTCAGCAGGCGCATGCCGGTTCCGGCATTGCCGCAATCAAGTGGGCCGGTGCTTGGCTGAAGGCCGTGCAGGCCGACGCCATGTACGATCCGGGTATGCGGATTCGGGGTTTCGATGCGGACGCCGAGCTGGCTGAAAATGCGTGCCGTGGCGCGGGTATCCTCGCCTTCCAGAAACCCTTCGATCACCGATTCCCCGTCGGCCAAGGCCGCCAGCATGATGGCGCGGTGCGAAATGGATTTATCACCCGGCACCGTTGCCTGCCCCGTCAATCCAGCCGAGCGGCGGCCCTGCCAGTCAAGACTCATGCCATCACCTCTTGCAGCGTGTCGATGAAGCGTTGGTTCTCGCCCCGCGAGGCCAAGGTGATGCGCAGGCAATCACCCAATCCGTAGCCTGACATGGGGCGTACCATCACCCCGCGCTGGAACAGCGCGTTCTCGATTGCGGCGGTCCGCACGCCGAAGCGCGCCAGGACGAAATTGGCCTGCGAAGGCAGGACCTCAACGCCAAGATCCACAAGCCGCGCGCGCATCCAGTCGCGCTCAATGGCATTGCCGGCACGGATCTTGTCGATGTGCGGCTCATCGGAAAGAGCAATGCGGGCCGCCTGCAGGGCAATGGCGTTCAGGTTGAAGGACTCTCGGATAGGCTCCATGAGCTTGATGATTTCCGGATGGGCGACCGCGAAGCCCGCCCGCAGGCCGGCCAAACCATAAGCCTTGGAAAACGTCCGGGTCACGATAAGATTCGGATAATCGCCGATGAGCGTCAACGCCGACCGGATTTCGGGGTCGGTCACGTACTCGATGTACGCCTCATCGACCACCACCAGGACGTCCGCAGGCACCTCGGCGAGGAAGCCCGCCAACCGTTCGAAGGAAAACCAGGTGCCGGTCGGGTTGTTGGGGTTGGCGAAACAGATCATTTTGGTATTGGCCGTGATACCCGACAGCAGTGCGTCGGGATCATGGCCCAGCGGCATGGCGTGACCGGGCGGATTGGCTTCCACCGTCACCAGACGCGCACCGGCCGCCTTGGCGGCGATGGGATAAACGGCAAAGCAGTAACGGCTGACCAGCACGTCATCACCGGGTGCCGCGAATACCTGCGCCAGCTGCATCAGCAGCTCATGCGACCCATTCCCCAAGGCGATGGATTCGACCGGAATCCCGAGCTTTTCCGAGAGCGCCTGTTTGAGGGCTTTGCCGGCCGGGTCGGGATAGCGGAACAAGGTGTCCAGCTCGGCCTGCAGTCCCGGTGCCACCAGCGGACTCGGCCCGTAGCAGTTTTCGTTCGAGCCGAGCTCCAATAGCCCGCCAGCGTCGGCGAACCGCCGTCGCAAGGCGGGTATGTCGTGGCCGGGATCATAGGCCAGCAAAGTCCGCATGGCAGGATTGGCAAGGGTCTTGAAGTCAATCGGCATCGACGGCGTGTTACGTCAGGGCGACCGGATAGGAGCCCAGCACCACCACATCGGAAGCGTACTCACCCAGCTCGGACATGGCCCTGCTGACGTTGTCGTCCTCGACATGGCCGCTGACGTCGATGAAGAACACGTACTGCCAGCGGCCGCTGTGGGCCGGACGGGATTCAATGCGGTTCATGCTCACACCGTGCTTGGCAAAGGGGCTCAGGACGTTGTAGAGCGCGCCGGGCTGGTCCCGGACGAAAACCAGCAGGGAGGTGCGGTCATGACCCGACGGCGTGAAGAACTCACGGCCGATCACCAGGAAGCGGGTGGTGTTGTCCTGCCTGTCCTCAATCGGCCCGGCCAGTACTTTCAAGCCATACACGTAACCGGCGGTCTCGCCGGCGATGGCCGCGCAGTCATCGGCCACGCGCGCGCGGCGCGCGGCTTCGGCATTGCTGGACACCGGGATTTTCTCGGCGTGCGGGAGATTGGCGCGCAGCCAGGCCTTGCACTGCGCCAGGGACTGCGGATGCGAGTAGACACGCTCGATGTCTTCCATGCGACCGGTCCGCGACAGCAGATGCTGGTGCACGCGCAGTTCGACTTCCCCGCAGATCTTCAGCTTGGAGGTCAGGAACATGTCCAATGTGGACTGGATGGTGCCCTGCCCCGAGTTTTCCACCGGAACCACGCCGAAGTCGGCGTTGCCGCATTCGATTTCCTGGAAGACCTCTTCGATGCTGGCCAAAGGCAGCGTCTGCGCGGAATGTCCGAAATGCTTATACAGCGCCTGTTGCGAAAATGTGCCTTCGGGGCCCAAAAACCCGACTTTCAAGGGTTCCTGCTGCGCCAGACAGGCTGACATGATTTCACGGAACAGCCGCAGGAGGACCTCATTGCTGAGGGGCCCCTGATTGCGGTCCAGCACGCGGCGCAGGATCTGCGACTCGCGCTCCGGACGGTAATATTCGACGGCGGCCTTGAGCTCGCCCTTGGCGGCGCGCACTTTCTGCGCCCAGGCGGCGCGTTGGGTGATCAGTTCCTGGATCTGCTGGTCCAAACCATCTATTTGAGCCCGCACTTCCGACAGCTGTTGTGAGGTCTTGGCCTTCGCCGGCTTTTTCAGGACGGCTTTTTTCGCCGGCGCTGCAGGTTTCTTAGCCATTGCGCACCGCAAAGTCCTTCATGAACGACACCAAGGCCTGCACACCGGCCAGTGGCATGGCGTTGTAGATGGATGCACGCATGCCGCCCAGCGCCCGATGGCCTTTCAAGCCCACCAGACCGGCCTGCTCGCTTTCCTTGAGGAATGCCTTGTCGAGTGCTTCGTCCTTGAGGATAAACGGCACGTTCATGCTTGAACGGGCGGCTAAAGCGACCTCGTTGCGGTAGAACCCGCCGGATTGGTCGATGGCCTCATACAGCAGGGCCGCTTTTTCGGCATTGCGCAGGGCGAATGCGGCGGTGCCGCCTTCCGCTTTCATCCATTTAAGCACCAGGCCGACCACATACCACGGGAATGTCGGCGGCGTGTTGAACATGGAATCGTTCTTGACCTGGTTGTCCCACTCGAAAATGGGCGGCAGCACCCGCTGGTGCTTGCCGAGCAGATCCCTGCGGATGATGGCGATGGTGATGCCGGCAGGACCGAGGTTTTTCTGCGCACCGGCGTAAATCATGCCGAACCTGCTGACATCCACGGGCCGCGCCAGGAAGTTGGACGAGAAATCGGCGACCAGCGGCACATCCGTGATCTGCGGCACATCGGCGAACTCCACGCCATGGATGGTTTCGTTGGAGGTGTAATGGAAGTACGCCGAACCCGACGCACGCCGCCATTCGCCGGCCGCCGGGATATTCCGGTAGGCATTGGCTTTGTCGCTGGCCACCACATGGGTGTTGACCGAAGCTTTGGCGTTTTCGAGGGCTTTCTCACCCCAGTGGCCGGTCAACAGGTATTCGCCGGTTTGTCCGCTCTGGGCCAGATTCATCGGCAGCAGGGCAGAAACCGTGGTCGCGCCGCCCTGCAGGAACAGCACCGCATAGTCGTCGGAAATGCCCATCAATTCGCGCAGGTCGGCTTCGGACTGCGCAGCGCACTCGACGAATGCCTTGCCACGGTGGCTGACTTCCATCACCGACGCGCGTTCGCCCTGCCACTCGAGCAATTCCTGCTGTACTTGGACAAGAACCGATTCCGGCAAGGTTGCAGGGCCGGCGCTGAAATTGAATGCTCGAGACATGTTGAACTCCAAACGGTAAGCTTATAAGCCTAGCACGGCGGTTAAAGGCTTTGAAAGGCTGGCAGGGTAAATCTTTTAATAGTTCAGGGTGATATTGTTAATAGGATGACCAGCAGAACCGATATCCCCACGGCACTGCCCAGCAATATCCACTGCGAACGGCTGAACAAGGGCGGATTGTCCTTGGACGGCGGCGCTTCATCCTGCAGCACAGGCGCCTTCGGGACTTCGGCGGCGGCAAGTTCGGGCAAATTGGCCATATCCGGCGCGGGCGATTCCAGCACGAACCGATGCTGCTCGATATTGAGCTGCGAACCGGGCTTCAGAAGCGCCTCTTCGCAGACCCAGCCGTCAACGCGCATTTCCAAGGCCGGACTGAGGTTTTTCACCAGCACGTCATTGCCCTGCCGCTGCAGCAGAATCTGCCGTTCCGCCAAGGCGGGATCATCGACGCAGACTTCGGAAATGGCGGACCGGCCGATGCAGAGGCTGTTGACCAGCGCGAACGCCTTGCCGGTTTCCGCGCCGGAGTGGACGCGCAGTACGATGCGGTCGCTGAAATTTATTGCCCGCACGGCTTGCGGCTTGTCGAAAGCGGGCGCCAGCTCCGATTTGACCTGCACCGGCATGCCGTCGAAATGCAGTTCATCGCCGGCATGGATGAGCGCCTTGGCATGAACCCTTCGGCCGTTCAGGTGCACCGATGCGCTTGAATCCGGCGACCTGAGCAGCCAGACCGCGTCATTCGTCGGCCGGATACGCGCATAAACTTCGGTTTGACGGGAGTTCGGCAGATAGACATCACCGGACGGATCCGAACCGATCAGCAGCTCGCGCTTATCGACGGATACGGGATTTCGATCGGGGGTTTGCAGGACCAGACGCATGCGTGAGCCTTATTTACATGAATTTACCGCGGCAAAACAGACAAACCGGGGATTTCATTGTATTTTTAATCCACGATCAAGCACAAGGGCTTTACATGCATTCCATCGATATCAAACGCCCACACAGCCTGGAGCATCAGAAGGCGAAAATCGCGGTGCAGCACGTGGCCGACCATATCGCCGAGAAATTCGGCGTCGATTGCGCCTGGGAAGGCAATACCCTCAGCTTCCAACGCGCCGGAGTGGACGGACATATCAAGGTCAACGCCAAATCGATCCACGTGATCGCCGACCTCGGATTCTTTCTTTCGGCGTTGAAACACCCGATCGAGCGTGAAATCAACCGCTACCTGGACGAAGAGTTCAGCTGAACGGCGGACTGAACGGATCCGCCGCGCCTGACATCAACCGCCGGGCAATGGCCGACTCCTGGGCGTGGATCTCATTCAGAAAGTAGCTGGCGCCGCCCAAATGGTTGAATGCGCTGAAGCCCCGCTCCAGAAAGCTCTGCAGATGGCCCAGACCCAGCAGGCGGGCGGGCAGGCGGGAAGCCGAAAGCAGCTTGGAGATGCCATGTTTCCGGACAACGGCGTCCAAACGCACGCCCACATCCATCACCAGGTCGATCTGCCGCCTGCGGAGCCGGGGAAAGCCGACCTCCCGATAGGCTCTCTGATATGTCCGTTCGGACAGCTCGGCATCCGGCTTGAGCATGCCGGCCAGGCTCCTCGCCATGCGCATGTCGAGCGCATGGCTCAGCACCGACAGCTCGATGGCGTCGATGGCGGCCTGCAGCAGGTTCAACGGCAGGATCCTGGCCATTTTCGGCAATATTTTCGCGGCTTCCTCATCGCGTTTCATGAAATCGGCGTCGCCATACAGATCGCTCAGGAAGAACTCGGCGGCGGGCTTCGTTGCCGGGTCTGCCAGAAACCGGGCGAAACTGGTCTCCAGGCGTTTCGTCTGCCATTTCCTGAGCATCGGCAGATAGGCAGACAGGGTTTTATCCCGCCTTTCCAGCTCGTGCGCCTGCTTTTGCCAGCGGAGCCGCCTGGCTAACTGCGTCTGAAGTCTGCGAACATCCATGACCTGGCCCTGAACGATTGGAATACGATTATTTTAGCCGTACAATGGATGCATTCGATTCGATTCGGCCTAAAAAATGCTCGTTCTGCAAAAAGCAACCCAGCCAGCCCGCCACAAAGGACGCATTGGATTAGCCATTGCCGGCGGCGGCCCTACCGGCGGCATGTACGAACTGGGCGCGCTGCGCGCCATGGAAACCGCCATCGAAGGTCTGGATCTCAACCGGCTTGACGTCTATGTCGGGGTCAGTTCAGGCGCCTTTCTGGCGGCCGGGCTGGTCAACCGGCTCAGCACGGCCGAGATCTGCCAGATTTTCATCACCGGCGATCACCCTGAAATCACGTTCAAGCCCAGAATGTTCCTGAAACCGGCCTTCATGGAATACGGCAAACGCCTTTCCGCCCTGCCCGCCCTGGCGCTCGACTGGTGGAAAAACGCCCTGCTGGATCCCAACGGTTCGCACCTGAATGAGTTCATGTCGCGCTTCACCGGCGTGGTGCCGACCGGCCTGTTCGACAATGCGCCCATCGAGAAATTCCTGAAAAGCATCTTCACCGGACCGGGCCGAAGCAATGATTTCCGCAAACTGGAACGGCCGTTGTATGTGGTCGCGGTCGACCTTGACCAAGGCAAAGCTGTCCGGTTCGGCAGCGAAGGCTGGGACGCCGTACCGATATCCCAGGCCGTGCAGGCCAGTTCGGCGCTGCCCGGCCTTTACCCGCCGGTCGACATCAACGGCCATCATTTCGTCGATGGCGCGCTGAGGCGCACCATGCATGCCTCGGTCATCCTCGACCATGGCATCGACCTGATGATCGGCCTGAACCCTTTCGTCCCTTTCAACGCCGAGAAGAAAATCGAGAGGGGTTCCAAAGCCAAGCTGGCGGACGGCGGACTGCCGATGGTGCTGTCACAGACATTCAGGACTCTGCTCCAGTCGCGCATGCAGGTCGGTCTAGGCAAATACGCACAGCAGTACCCGGAAACCGACCAACTGGTGTTCGAACCCAATGAAGATGACGAGGAGATGTTCCTCACCAGCGTATTCAGCTATTCGTCCCGGCACAACATCTGCGAACATGCGTTCCAGACCACGCTGCGCGACTTGAGAAGCAGAGCGAAGCAACTGGCGCCGATGCTGGCGAAACACGGACTCAGGCTGAAGCAGGAAGTGCTCGATGATCCCGCCATCACCCTGTTGGACGGCATCAGCCCGACCTACCGCCGAACCGCCACCACGGCGCAGCTATGGAACAACCTCGATGACATCGAGCATCGGCTCAAAGCACGCAAGGCCTGATCCGGCGCCCTGTTATTTCATCGGAAAAATAATTCCGATTTTGGTGTGTTTGCTCTAGACAAAGCCTAAACAATGGGCGGTAAGTGATGTTATGTCATTTATCCTTTCACCCATTCAAACAGGTACCCTCATGGCCAAGCTCAAGAAAGCCGCTCGCACGAAACCCGCCGTTGCCCGCAAAACCACCAAGAAAGCAGCCGTATCCCGTTCCAAAGCCGCTTCGGGCAACCTGCTCGACAGCGCCCAGCAGATCTGGACGGCCGGCGTAGGCGCGTTAGCCCGCGCACAGGGCGAAGGCACCGATTTGTTCGAAGCCTTGATCAAAAAAGGCATGAAAATCGAAGCGCAGACCCGTAAACTTGCCAACGGCAAAGTGGACGTGGTCCGCGGCGCCGTCGAGGACCGTGTCGAGAACGTCCGCGAGAAAGCCACCGATACCTGGGACCGGATGGAGAAAGTTTTCGAAGACCGCGTCCAACGCGCCCTGACCCGCCTCGGCGTGCCGACCCGCGAAGACCTGAACAGCCTGAGCAAACGCGTCGAATCCCTGACCGCCGAACTGCGCAAGCAGAACAAAGCGCCGGCCGCCAAGAAAGCCGCCGCACCGGTCAAGAAAGCGACTGCCAAGAAAACCGCCGCCAAAGTGGCCAAGAAAGCCGTCAAATCCTCCTTGCCGCACGCGCCGACTCCGGTTGCCCCGAAAGAGTAAAGTTTCAGGCCCGTCAGACCTGCCGTTCGTTATCTCCCTCCCTATACGATTTCTCTGACGGGTTTTTTACCCAAAAAAAAGTACCGCATGCGGTACTTTTTTTTGGCTTCAGGTAGGTAGATTACCAATGCACGCCGCGCATCACGGACGCGAAGGCGATCTGCTCGCTGGTCGCCTGCGCCATGTCGCCCCTGCCCTTCATCCCCTTGGCGGCGGCGGAGTCCGGGAACAGGTCGAATGCTGTGCTGATGACCACTTCGTAGGCCTTCGGGAACACCGCATGCATCACGCCGGCGAACACGCCCAGACGCGTCGCGACACGGCTCGGTTTCTCGATGATGGCCTTGACGATCAGATCCGCCGCTTCCTCCGGCGTAAGCGTCGGCACGGAATCGTACATTTTGGTCGGCGCGATCATCGGCGTTTTCACCAACGGCATGTTGATGGTGGTGAAGCTGATGCCCTTGCCCGACAGCTCACCCTGCGCGCAGTGGCTGAAAGCGTCCAAAGCGGCCTTGGAGGCCACGTAGGCCGAAAAACGCGGAGAACTGGCCAGAACGCCGATCGAGGAGATGTTGATGATATGGCCGCGGCGCTTGCTGATCATGCCAGGCAAAGACTTCATGATCAGGCGCAGGGAGCCGAAATAGTTCAGCTGCATGGTGCGTTCAAAATCATGGAACCGGTCGAAGCTGAGCTCGATCGAGCGACGGATCGAACGGCCGGCGTTGTTGATCAGGATGTCAATGCCGCCGTGGTCCTTGACCACCTGTTCGATCAGGTCATCGCAGGAAGTCAGGTCCGCCAGATCGGATTTATAGGCGTAACAGAGGTATCCTGCGTCGGTGATTTCCTTGCGCGTCGCTTCCAGCTCCTCCTCGCCGCGCGCGGCGATGACGACCTTGGCACCGGCCTCGGCTATCTTGATCGCCGCCGCCTTGCCGATGCCCGACGAGCCGCCGGTGATCAGCACGACCTTGTTTTCGACCTTGCCGCGCAGCGAGCGGTCGATGAACAGGTCCGGATCAAGGTTCCGCTCCCAATAATCCCAGAGCCGCCATGCATAGGAATCCAGCTCCGGCACGGAGATCTTACTGCCCTTCAGGGCACGCTCGGTCTCCCTGCAGTCAAAACGGGTCGGATAGGTGATGAAGGCCAAGGTCGACTGTGGAATCTTCAGGTCGCGCAGGATCATGTTGAGCAGACGCTTGACCGGCGGCAGGCTGGTGACCGCCATGCGCAACGGCGCCGGAATGAATCCGAACATCCGGGCATCCACGCGCATGGTCATCTCGGGCGCATGCGCGGCACGGGCGAAGGTGTTCATCAATTCGCCGAAACGCATCGGTTCTGGATCGACCAGGTGGAAGCAATGCGAGTCCAGGCCTTTCTTGTGGGCGATGTGGTCCATCGCGTCGGCGACGTAGTCGACCGGCACCACGTTGATGCGTCCGCCCTCGATGCCTAATGTCGGCACCCACTGGGGCAGTGTCTGGCGGATCTTCTTGATCAGGGTGAACAGGTAATACGGACCGTCGATCTTGTCGATCTCACCGGTTTTGGAGTGCCCGACCACCATCGACGGCCGGTAAATGCGGAACGGAACCGCGGTCTGTTTGCGGACCAGGCCTTCGGAATCGTGCTTGGTCCGCAGGTAAGGGTCTTTCAAGCCCTCTGCCTCCTCGAACATGTCTTCACGGAACACGCCCGGGTAAAGGCCTGCGGCGGCGATCGAGCTGGCATGATGGAAGCAGCCGGCCTTGATGGCGGCGGCGAGATCGAGGGCGTGCTGCGTTCCGCCGATATTGGCGGCTTTCTGGCTTTCGGCATCGGCGGTCAGGTCATAGATCGCCGCCAGGTGGAAGAAATGCTGGATTTTTCCCTTCAGCGCGTTGATCTGCGCGACGCTGAGCCCAAGCTTGGCTTTTCCCAGGTCGCCGTTGACCGGCACGATGCGCTTCATGTCCCAACCCATCTGCTCACCGATCTGGTTGAGCTTGCTGAGTGATCCCTTGCGCACCAGCACATGGATGGTTCCTTTACGCTTCAGCAGATTGCTGACCAGAAAGCGGCCGATGAAGCCGGTGGCGCCGGTGACGAAATAGCCCATAGTTGTACCCGATTCCCAAAAATGATTGTCGTTGAATAGGTTCTTGATTTTTACCGCAAATCCCATTTTAATGCATAATACTTGTATTCGGACTTTACAGCAAAGGATTGGACCATGGCTACCATTGAACAACAATTCGAGCAGGCCTCCATTGACGTGAAAAGCCTGAAGGAGCGCCCCGACAACGACACCATGCTGCGCCTGTACGCCTTGTACAAGCAGGCTTCGGAGGGCGATGCCAGCGGCCCCGCTCCGGGCCTGTTCGACCTGGCGGCATCGGCGAAATTCCACGCGTGGTCAAAACTGGAAGGCACCAGCCGGGAAAGCGCGATGAAGAAATACATCGATCTCGTCAAATCGCTGACCGCCTGACGTGTCAGGGAAAACCCGCCAGCGTATCCTGGATGCGGCGTTGCGCCTGTTCAATGAACAGGGCGAATCGAACATCTCCACCAACCACATCGCCGACGAGCTCGAAATCAGCCCGGGCAACCTGTACTACCACTTCCGTAACAAGGACGACATCATCGAGCAGCTGTTCCAACGCTTCGAGGAGCGCATGGACCAGGCGTTGGCGGTGCCCGACGGCCGTGCCGTCACCCTCGAGGATGTCTGGCTGCAGTTGCACCTGGTCTTCGAATGCATCTGGAACTACCGTTTCCTGTACCGGGATATCATCAATATATTGAGCAGAAACAGGAGCTTGCGCCTACGTTTCGCCAGGATACTGAAGCGCGGATCGGCCAATTCGCACAGCATCATGAAAGGCCTGAACGAAACCGGCGTCATGCGCGCCAGTGCCGCGGAAATCGAGGGGCTGTCGACGAACATCCTGGTTTTAGCGACTTTCTGGCTCAATTACGCGAACATCCGCGGCGAAAAAGACGAGCAGCAGGCCATCCAGAAGGGTATCGTGCAGGTCATGATGCTGGTTTCGCCCTTCCTGCGCGACAGCGAACGCGTGCATCTGCACACCCTGTCCGCCGCCTATCAGGATTAAGCGTTTGTTCAACAAGTGATTGCTTAAGCTGGTTATTTAACGTATAATTCCTGCTTCCCGTTTCCGTAAAGCTTAGGAATTGCCATGAAAGTCCTTAATTCGCTTAAGTCGGCCAAGACCCGCCACCGTGACTGCAAGGTCGTTCGTCGCCGCGGCAAGGTCTTTGTGATCTGCAAATCGAATCCCCGTTTCAAAGCCCGCCAGCGTTAACCGCTGTCTGGCCGAAGAACGAAAAAAAGCCGGCTATGCCGGTTTTTTTTTGTCCCGCAGGCGCAATTACACGACGCCTTGGTTAAACTGATTTCCTTAATCCTCTGGGTGCCTCAATGAGCGAAAGACTCCGTTTCCCCGCCGAGTGGGAGCCGCAATCGGCGGTATTGATGGCGTGGCCGCACGCCGGCACAGACTGGGCGGAACGCCTGGACGCCGTACAGCGCTGCTTCGCGCGCATCTGCGCGGCGATCTGTGACCGGCAGCCCCTGCTGCTGTGTGTCCCGGATCCGGCCATGGAGCGGCAAGCCTTTGCACTGCTCGCTGAAGCCGGCTGCAATGCAGGCAACCTGCGTTTCGTGCATGTGCCGTATAACGACACCTGGCTGCGTGACAGCGGGCCGATCACGCTCAACCGCCCGGATGGCGGCAAACGCCTGCTGGATTTCCATTTCACCGCATGGGGCGGAAAATTCGAAGCCGGCCTGGATGACGAAATCATCGCCCAGCTGCTGCGCCGCGATGTCTTCGCCGATGCCGAACACCGGCGCATCGAGTTCGCCCTTGAAGGCGGCGGCATCGAAACCGACGGCGACGGGACCCTGTTATCGACCTGGCATTGCCTGCACGAACGGCATCCGGATGAGACACGCGAGCGCATCAGCGCGGTGCTGATGGAAACCCTGCACCAGGACCGCGTGCTCTGGCTCAACCACGGCTATCTGGAAGGCGACGACACCGATGCGCACATCGACACCCTCGCCCGCTTCGCGTCACCGGAACGCATCGTGTATCAAGGCTGCCAGGATACCGGTGACAGCCATTTCGCGGAACTGGGCCTGATGGCCGCTGAGCTGCGGCAGCTCAAGCGCAAGGACGGCCAGGCCTATACGCTGTTCGAGCTGCCATGGCCCAAGCCGATCATCGACAACGGACGCCGGCTGGCGGCCTCTTACGCCAACTTCCTGATCATCAACGGCGCGGTGTTGATGCCTGTTTACGACGATCCGGCGGATGAGGCGGCCATTGCGGTCATGCGGGAGGCATTTCCCGGCCGCGAGATCAAGGCGATCGACTGCCGTGACCTGATCTGGCAGAACGGCAGCCTGCATTGCTGCACCATGCAATTACCCGAAGGATTACTGAAATGAGCGCAGCCACCATCAAAGCGGCCCTGGTGCAGGAACTGAACCAAGGCGACGTCGAGCAGAACCTGGCCAGGATAGAACGCCGCGTTGCGGAGGCCGCGGCGCAGGGCGCGCAGCTGGTGCTGCTGCAGGAGCTGCACAATGGCGCGTATTTCTGCCAGCACGAATCGGCGGATGAATTCGACCGTGCCGAACCGATTCCCGGTCCGAGCTGCGAACGTCTGTCCGCGCTGGCCAAGCGCCATGGCGTGGTTTTGATCGGATCGCTTTTCGAGCGCCGCGCCGCAGGTCTTTACCACAACACCGCCGTGGTCTTCGAACACACCGGCGAACTGCTGGGCAAATACCGGAAAATGCACATTCCCGACGACCCTGGGTTCTATGAAAAATTCTACTTCACGCCTGGCGACCTCGGCTTCGAACCGATCCAGACCAGCCTGGGCAAAATAGGCGTCCTGGTGTGCTGGGATCAATGGTATCCGGAAGCGGCCCGCTTGATGGCCTTGGCCGGCGCGGAACTGCTGGTATACCCGACCGCCATCGGCTGGGATCCTGACGACGGCAACGACGAGCAGCAACGCCAGCGTGATGCCTGGCTGCTCAGCCATCGCGGCCACGCGGTCGCCAACGGCATCCCGGTGCTCAGCTGCAACCGGGTGGGCTTTGAGGCCTCGCCGATGGGCGCCAGCGGCATCCGTTTCTGGGGCAGTTCGCATGTTCTCGGCCCGCAGGGCGAAGTCCTGGCACAGGCAGGCACGGACAACCCGGAACTGCTGATCGCCGACATAGACCTGGCGCGCAGCGAAAAAGTGCGCCGCATGTGGCCGTTCCTGCGCGACCGCCGAATTGACGCCTACGGTGACTTATTGAAACGTTACCGGGATTGAACACCATGAATAACAGCGATTTTGCCGGGCAGCCGGTCATCGAAGTGCGCGTCGACGGCATCCTCTTCACCCTGCTGGGCACGGCGCATGTTTCCGCGAAAAGCTTGGAGGCCGTCGTTGCTGCAATCGACACCGGCGTTTATGACACCATCGCCGTGGAACTGGATGCCAACCGCCACAAGCAACTGACCCAGCCCGACGCCCTTTACCAACTGGACATCTTCCAGATCATCAAACAGGAAAAGATCGGTCTGGTGGCGGCGAATCTTTCCCTGGCCGCCTACCAACGCCGTCTGGCTGACCAGCTGGGCATCGAGCCCGGCGCGGAGCTCAAGGCCGCATCGCTGGAAGCAAAGGCCCGCAACCTGCGTCTCGAACTCATCGACCGTGACGCCGGCGTCACCTTGAAGCGGACCTGGGCCAATCTGGGTTTTTTCAAACGTGCCCAGCTGGCAGCCGGCCTGGGCGCCAGCCTGCTCAGTTCCGATGAAATCGGCGAGCAGGAAATCGAGCAGCTCAAGGAGGGCGATATGCTGGAGTCGAGCTTCGGCGAATTCGCCAAGCAGACCCCCGAGCTTTACCGGAGCATCATCCAGGAGCGCGACCTGTACATGGCCGCGAAACTGAAGCAGTTGACGGTGCATCCGGATGTCCGGCATGTGCTGGCGGTGGTGGGAGCCGGCCATCTTGCCGGTTTGGCGAAAGCGCTCCAGGAAACCGGGCAAAAAGACCCCGGGCAACTCATCGCCGAACTGGAAGACATCCCCGTGAAATCGTCCATACCCTGGTTCACCCTGGTGCTGTTCGCATTCCTGGCGCTGGGCTTCGCTTGGGGCTATCAACAGGGTGGATTCGCCTTGGCGGGCACCTTGCTGCTGCAGTGGATACTGATCACAGGCACGGGCGGACTGATCGGCTGCATCGCCGCCAAGGGCCATTGGCTGAGCTGCATCGCGGCGTTCGTGGCGTCCCCCCTGACGCCGCTGCATCCTGCGCTGAGTTCAGGGATGGTGTCGGCGTATGTCGAGGCGAAAATGCACAAGCCGACCTACGAAGACCTGCTGAACCTGCGACAGGACACCACCGAGATTTCCGGCTGGTGGAAGAACCGTTTCGCCCGCATCCTGGTCAATTTCATCCTGACCAATACCGGCACCGCGCTGGCCGTTTGGGTAGCCGGCGCGGCGTTTTTCATCAAACTCGGTTAGCCGGCCCTTGCTCAGGCCGGCTTTGCCGCACCTGCAAAAGGCGCTTTGGCCTTGGCCTTGTCGATGAGGTCCGATGTCAGGAGGCGCAGGTCATCCAGCGCCGCATAGATGGTCGGCAGGAAAATCAGGCTGACGATGGTCGAGAAAGCCAGGCCACCGACCACCGCGCGGGCCATCGGGTAGTAGGCCGGTCCGTCGCCGCCCAGCTGGGTTGTCCCGAAACACAGCGGAATCATGCCCAGGATGGTGGTTCCCATGGTCATCAGGATCGGCCGCAGACGCTCCTTGCAGCCCAATATCAACGCCTCGCTGCGCGCATGGCCGTTCCTGCGCAGCGCATTGATATGCTCGAACATCACGATGCCGTTGTTGACCACCACGCCCATAAGCACCAGGATGCCGATCGATGACATGATCGAGAACGTCGTTCCGGTCAGCGCAAACAGCCAGAACACGCCCAGGGCGGAGAACAGGATGCTGGTCAGGATCGCCAGCGGCATCAGCATGGACTCGAACAGCGCAGCCATCACGACCAGGATCATCAGCAGGGCGATCAGGGTATTGATGCCCATCTGCGCACCTGCATCGCCGCCGTTGAAGCCGCCTTGGCTTTCGCTCCAGGAGTAACCCGGCGGCAGATTGCTCAGCACCCGCTTGAAGGCCGCCTTGGCCTGTTCCGTGGTGAAATCGCCGGCCTTGTTGGCCTTGATGGAAATCGAGGTCAGGCGGTCCTGGCGCTGGATTTCGGAATCGCCCTTCCTGATATCGACGTTGATGACGGACAACAACGGAACGGTCGTGCCGTCCGGGCGGCGCAGGGTCAGCCCGGAAAGCTGCTCGACCTTGAACTGCTCGGCGCCTTCGAAACGCACCCACATCGGTATTTCCTGGTCATCCTTGCGGAACTCGCGCAGCGTGCTGCCGCGCAGTGCGATGCCGATGTACTGGGCCACTTCCTGCGCGCTGAAACCCAGCACGGCGGCCCGTTCACGGTCGACGCTGACGCGGATTTCGCTGTTTTCGTCGCCGGTGTTGAGCCGGACGTCGCGCAGCTCCGGCTGCATCGACAGGACCGGGATCATTTCATCGCCGATCTTCTTGAGCGCCTCGGTGGAATCGCCGTTCAGGAAAATCTCGACGGTGTTGTCCTGCCCACCACCCCCGCCTCCCGGACCGCCGCCGCCCTGGAAGCCGACTTCGGCCCGGGCGTATTTCGGCATTTCGGAACGGATCAGCTCCTGGATGTCCTCGGAGGACCGGGCGCAGAGGTAATCGGGATTGACCAGCCTGATCGACTTCGACACGAAACTGCCGCAGGAGCGCAGGTCGTCACGGAGGGTCAGGTTCATGCCGCCCCAGCCCTGTTCGCTGAAGTACACATAAACCTGTTTGATCTGATAGCGGTCACGGCGGTCATTGACGAACTGCTCGACCTTCGCGACCTCATCCGACATCTGCTCGAGCGAGTAGGCGCCGTTCCAGCGGAAATACATCGACAGCTCACGGCCGACCTCATTGGATTCCATGTCGAACTTGGTGTATTTGAACGGGACGATGCTGACCAGGATGATGAGCAGGATGCCGAACAGCGAATAGCCCCTGTGCGCCAGCGTCCAGGTCAGGAACTTCCCGTAACGATTGGTCAGCGCGGGAACGAAGCCATGCGCGTGGGTGATCGCAGGCGGTGTCTTCAGGCGGGCCGAGATCATCGGGATCAGACTGACGGCGACCAGCCACGAGGCCAGCAGCGCGATGGTGATGGTCAGGGCGACCTGCGACAGGTAGATGGAGATGAAGTTCTTTTCGCCGAACAGGTTCGGCAGGAACACGATGATGGACGTCAGCGTACCGGCGGAAATGGCGAGCTGCACGGACTTGGTGCCTTCGATGGCGCACAGCATCGGGTTGTCGGGGTATTTCTCGCGGTATTGATAGATGCTTTCCACCACCACCACCGCATTGTCGACCAGCATGCCTATGCCGAGCAGAAGCCCCATCATCGACAGCACGTTCAGGGTCATGCCGGTGAAATACATGACGCCCAGTGTGATCACGATGCAGATCGGGATCGCCAGGCTGACCATCAGGGTGGATGGCCAATGCCGCAGGAAGTAGAACAGCACGATGACCGACAGCAGCGAGCCTATCACGCCGGCCTCGACAAGCTCCTTGATCGAGCTTTTCACGCTTTCGGCGGAGTCGCTGACGATGATGAACTTGATGCCCTCGAGTTCCGGATCCAGCTTGATCTGCTCGATTTCGGCATGGATAGCCGCGGCGACGTTGACCAGGTTTGCGTTCTGCTCGCGCAGGATGTCGATGCCGACCGCAGGCCGGCCGTCCAGGCGGCGGCCGAAGTCCTGGCGCTGCAGTTTGAACCGGACATCGGCGATGTCCGAGAGCTTCAGGCCCTTGTCGTTGAGCGGCAGGCTGCGGAGCTCTTCGACGCTCTTGATCTCGCCGACGGGCTGGACCCGGATGCGCCGGTCGTTGTCGTTGATGTCGCCGGCCGACACCGAGAAGTTGACCGACTGCAGCTTGACCGACAGTTCGTTCAGGCCGATGTTATGGCTGGCGAGACGCATCGGATCGATGGCGATTTCCACCTCCGGCGGCGGCGCGCCGGTGATGTCCACCCTGGCCACGCCGGGAATCCGCTCGATGCGTTTCTGTATCGATTTCTGGATCAGCGCATAGCTGGTCTTGAGGTCACGGTCGGAGGCGAAGCGCACCCGCATCAGCGGTTCGTCGTTGGGCGAGAATTTCTGCACGAAATAACGCTGCACGTCCTCGGGCAGCTCCGAGCGGATCGCGTCAATCCGGTCGCGGGCCTCGCTGGCGGTGATGGCGATGTCGCGGTCCCAGTCGGAGAACATCAGGAAGATGCCGGCGTTGTCGGCGCGCGAGGTCGAATTCATCATCGAAATGCCGGGCAGAGTCGACAGCGCCTCCTCGACCGGGCGTGTGATCTGACGTTCCACCTCCTGCGGCGTGGAACCGGGATACGGCACGCTGACGAACACAAAAGGCACATTGACGTCCGGGAACTGTTCCAGCGGCAGACGGAAAGCGGCCAACAGGCCGATGACGACCAGGGATACGAAAACCATGACCGCCGTGACCGGCCGGCGCAGGCTCAATTCCGCCAGGCTTTTCATGCCGGCACTTCCGCTGCGGCGCCATCGCCGTGGTGCAATGCGCCACGGGCCCGGTAGTAGCCGTCCGATTTCCGGTCCAGCAGGTCATACATGATCGGTATCACCACCAGCGTGAGCAGGGTCGATACGGTCAAACCGCCGATGACCGTCAGCGCCATCGGGGCGCGGACCTCTGCGCCCTCCCCGCCGAAGAATGCCAGCGGCGCGAAACCGAACAGCGTGGTCAGGGTGGTCATGATGATCGGACGCAGCCGCGATTCGGCGCCTTGGCAGATGGCATCGCGCTTCGGCACGCCTTCCTCACGCAGCTGGTTGACCTTGTCGATGAGCACGATGGCGTTCTTGACCACGATGCCCACCAGCAGTATCAGGCCGATGAAAACGACCACGGAAACCGGCGAACCGCTCAGCCATAGCGCGAGCACGGCGCCCACCATGGCCAGGGGAATCGAGAACAGGATCACGAACGGATGCAGAAGCGATTCGAACTGCGACGCCATGACCAGATAGACCAGGAAGATGGCCAGCGCAAACGCGAAAAACAGTGAATTGCGCGAGCGGTCGAGCTCCTCGCTTTGGCCGCCGAAGGCGATGCGGACGTCGGCCGACAGCGGGTTGTCCTGCACCATGGCGCGCACTTCGGCCACAGCGGTCCCGAGATCGACGTCGCGCAGGTTGGCCGAGATGATGGCGACCCGGGTCTGGTCCACGCGGTTGATTTCGCTGGGTCCGATGGTCGGGATGACCTGCGCCACGGAAGCCAGGGTGACCGGCTGGGCGGACATCGGGTTGACGATGATGTTGCGTATGTCGTCAACCGATGAGCGCGACCGCTCGTCGGCGCGCACCAGCACGTCGATCTTCCGGTCACGGAAGCTGTAGCGGGTGGCGACTTCGCCACGCACCTGCTTGACCACCTGATCGGCGATCTGACGAGACGTCAGGCCGAGGGCCGCGGCCCGGTCCTGATCGAACAGGATCTGGATTTCCGGGTAGCCCTGCTCCACGCTGGACTTGACGTCGGCGAAGTGATCGGCTTTCTGCAGCATGGCGGACAGCTTGCGTGCGGAGGTTTCCAGCGACTTCAGGTCTGCACCGCGGATTTCGATTTCGAGCGGCGTCGAAAAGCTGAACAGTTCCGGACGTCCGAACTTGACCTGTACATCCGGATAGTCGCGCATGGTTTCGCGCAGCCGTTCGGTGATGGCCGCTTCGCTGTCGCGCGAATAGCCTTTGCCGAGCACCACGCTGAGTTTGGCGATGTTCTCGCCGGACTCGGTGGGATTGGCGTCAAGGCGCGTGCCGGAGCCGCTGACGCCGTAGAGCGCCTGGATGTCGGCGTCGTCCTTGTGCTTGGCCTGTATCGCGCTGACCAAGCGGTCGGTTTCCTCAAGACGCGTTCCGGGCGCCAGTTTGGCGGTCATCTCGAATCGGTCCTGCGCCAGCTGGGGAATGAGGTCGGAGCCAAGGGTGGTTGCCAGCAGAAGCGAGGCCACGAAAGCCGTGGCTGCCGCGACCAACACCTTGTGAGGCTTCTCCAGCACTTTCGGCAGGATGTTACGGTAATAGTCCGCGGCATGGTCGTAGGGCTTGATGATCCTGTCGCCCAGTTTCACCATGAAACTCCCGCCGGTGCCTTTGCCGATCCGCGAACCTGTGGTGATCAGCCATGTAATGCCGAAGACCACAAGCGGATACAACACGCTCAACAGCAGGCCGATGGCATAGGCCAGGACTGCAATCAGCTTGAAGGGTATGAATGCAATGAAAGCGGCGACCGCCAAGGGGCGCTTCCATGCCGAATCCAGCGGATAACGCAGCAGGCTCTTGAGATTCGACAGGAATTCCCGCCATTTCGAGCGCGCCGGAACATGCACGGCTTCTTCGGCGAACGCCATCGGCGCATTGGCCTTCAACGATGACAGCATCGGTATCAGCGTCAGCGACACGATCAGGGAAATCATCAGTGCGATCGAAACGGTCAACGCCTGGTCCTTGAAAAGCTGCCCGGCCACGCCTTCGACGAATACCAGCGGGAAGAACACCGCGACCGTGGTCAGGGTCGATGCGACGACGGCCATGCTGACCTCGCCCGCGCCCTTGATGGCGGCGTCGAGGATGCCCAGGCCGCGTTCACGCGCCTTGGCGATGGATTCCAGCACCACGATGGAGTCATCCACCACCATACCGGTGGCCAGGGCCAAACCGGCCAGGGACATGACGTTCAGGCTCAAACCGAACTGGCCCATGAAGAAGAATGTGGTGATGATCGAAATCGGAAGCGACAGGCCGATCACGAAGGTGCTCCAGCCATCGCGCAGGAAGAAGAAGATGATCAGGATCGAGAACAGGCCGCCAAGCAGCGCCTCTTTCTTGACCTCGGACAGGGCGCTTTCGATGAACACCGAGGCGTCTTCGAGCGTGCTCAGCTGCAGGCCGTCTATAAGGTATGAACCTTGCGCCTGATTCTTGGCCGGCATGCCGTTGCCAGCGGACGGTCCGTCCGGCGCCTGCATTTTCTGCAATGCGGCTTTTACCGCTTTGGCGACCGCCACGGTGTTGGCATCGCCTTCCTTGTATATAGCAAGTTCGATGGCTTCCAGGCCGCCGACGCGGATGATGGCCTGGCGCTCCTTGAATCCCTGGCTGACCGTGGCGACATCCTTCAGTTTCACAGGAACGCCGAAAGCGGTGTTGGCGACCAGCATGTCGGCCATGGTATCCAGGTCGGCGAACTGGTTGACGGTGCGGACCAGATAACGTTCGCTGCCTTCCTCGATGCGGCCTGCGGAGATGTTGATGTTTTCCTGGCGCAGCCGGTTGATGACCGTCTCGACCGAGAGATTCAGCTGGGACAGGCGTTCGCCGTCGATGGCGACCTGGATTTCGTCCTCGAGTCCGCCGGCGACCTTGACCGCCGCCACGCCGTCGACCGGCTCCAGGCGCTTCTTGAGGTCCTCCTCGGCGAATCGGCGGAGCTGGATCAGCTGTGCCTGCCGGCTGCCGCTGATTTTCTCAGGCAGGACCAGGCCAAGACGCATGATCGGCTCGGTGCTGGGATTGAAGCGCAGCACCACAGGCGACTTGGCCTCCAGCGGAAGCCTTAACAGTTCAAGCTTGTCACGCACCTCCAGACCGGCCTGATCCATGTCGGTACCCCAGGCGAACTCGAGCACCACATCGCTTTGGCCGGTGCGCGAAACCGATTTGATCTTGCGCAGGTTCTTGACCACACCCAGGGATTCCTCCAACGGTTCGCTGATCAGGGTCTCGATCTCGGCCGGTGCGGCGCCGGTATATTCGGTGCGGACGGTCAGGGTCGGGTAACTCAGGTCGGGCAGCAGGTTGACCTTGAGATTCGCCAGTGCGATGAATCCGAACAGCACGAAGGTGAAGGTCACCATGGCGACGGTGACCCGCCGGCGCGTGGAAAACTCTACGAGACTCATGCTTTACCGTCCGCTTTCTTTTCGGTTTTTTTCGGCTGCGCCACGGTCTTGCCGTCGATGGCGATGACGCTCACGGCCGCTCCGTCACGGACAGCCACCTTGCCGGCGGTTATGATTCGGTCGCCGGCTTTCAATCCGGATACCACTTCGGCGATTTCGCCGTTGCTGTAACCGAGCTTGAGCGCCGTCCGGACGGCTTTGCTGCCGCGCACCACGTACACGGCAGGATCCGTCTCGTCTTCAAGCAATGCCGTGCGCGGCACGGTGAGCACGTTTTCGCGGCTGTCGTAACGGACTTCGAAGCGACCGAACATACCGGCCCGCAGGACCTGCTGGCCGTCAAAGGCGCAGGTCACCCGGAAGGTGCCGGATCCGGAGTCCATGACCGGACTGATTCGGTCGACGCGGCCTTCGAACACCTGGCCGGGAATGGCGTCTACCTGCATGCGCACCGGCATGCCCTGCTTGATCCGGGCCATCTCGCGTTCAGGCACGTTCATCACCGCTTCAAGATACTGTGTGTTTACGATGCGGTATACCGGCATGTTCAGGGTTACCAGGTTGCCCTGTTTCACCATGCGCTGGGCGACCACGCCGGAAATCGGCGCCGTGATATTGGTATACGAAAGCTCAAGTTGCGCCAGATTCAGGCTGGCCCTTGCCGACTCCAGATCGAAGCGGATCTGGTCATGGGCCTCGGTGGATATCAGTTTCTGCGCCAGCAGCTGCTGCGCGCGCTGGAAATTGTTGCTGAGCTTGTTGACCGTGGCCCGGCTGCGCTGTACTTCAAGCTGGGCACGTGCCGGATCGATGCGCGCCATGACTTGGCCTTGGCTGACGAAATCACCCTCTTCGGCAAGTTGCGTGACCATGACGCCGGAGCTTTTTGCGACGACCTGCGCCTCGTTCGGCGCTTCAAGATTGGCGGTGCCGGCATAACTGGCGTTGATGGTCTGGTTGCTGGCGCTGACCACCTCGACCGGAACCGCCTCGGCTTCCTTGTTTGCCCCTTTGTCCTTGGCGTCGGCTTGCTTGTCTTCCGGTCCGGCTGCGCCGTCCTGCTTTCCGCCGCAGGCGGCGAGCGCAAGGCTGAAAGCCGCCAGAAAGATCAGGGAGTATGCGCGTTTTGAGGAAAAGTCCATGAGGGCAACCGATTTATGTGTGTGTGGATTAAGGGGAATACTAAAGCGTATATGCGCGTTCCGTATCTGCCTAAAGTCATACATACTTGCCTGAGAACGGTGAATTTTAGGTATAATTGCCCCACTGCATCCTTTTTTGGCTTTTTCCATGACCAAAACCATCCTGTTCCTCGCATCTGCCCTGGCCTTGACACCTTCGGCCGGCTTCGCCAAAGGCGATGTGGCAAGAGGCAAATCCCTGGCCTATACCTGCACGGGCTGCCATGGCATCACCCAGTACAAAAACGCCTACCCGAGCTACTACGTGCCCAAGATCGCCGGTCAGAACGAGCTCTACATCGTCAACGCCCTCACCGCTTACGCGAAAGGCGAACGCAACCACCCGACCATGAGTGCGCAGGCCATGAGCTTCAGCGCCCAGGAAATCGCGGACATCGCGGCTTATGTTTCCGCCCAAAAGAACGCTAAATAAGGAATGACCATGACCAACAGAATCCTCCTTATCTGCGTGTTGAGCGTGTTCGCCGGGCAGTCGCTGGCAATGGGCGTCAAAGGCAATGCCGCCGCCGGCAAACAGAAGGCGACCGCCGTGTGCGCGGCCTGCCATGGCGTCGACGGCAACAAGACCCTGGATAACAGCTATCCGAAGCTGGCCGGACAGTACCCTGATTACATGCTCAAGGCTCTGAAGGAATACAAATCCGGCAAGCGGGCAAACGCCATCATGGCCGGACAGGCCCAAGCGCTGAGCGATGCCGACATGGCCAATCTCTCCGTGTATTACGCCTCTCTGAAAAGCCAGATCGGAACCTTGCCGAAATAATCCCGCGCAGCGCGCTTTGGATGAAAACAAACCCGCTCCCAGTGTGCGGGTTTTTCATTTGGCCAAAGGCTTGCGGCATTCCTGGTCATACAGCGCGCGGGTCTTGCGCCAAAGCGCCTGCGTTTTTGCCGAGACGATGAGGTCCCACCATGCCGCACACTGCCGGTCCTCTTCCGGACTCAGCGTTTCAGGATCATCCGCCCGCACGAAATACCCGTCGTCATTGGCGGTGAAGCCGCAGCCGCCGCCAAGGGCAAGCACCGCGATGGAGCAGCGCAGATAGGCGCCCGGCCGGCCGGGTACGGGGATTTTGATGTGGGCGGTGGATTTCTGCACGGCTTTTTCGAGCAAGCGCTCCAACGGCGGCCTGTCGCCCTGCCAACCCTTCTCGAATACCGTTTCGCGGTATTCCATGACCTGCGGCCGGCGAAGCAGCTTGTCCATGTCGTCCAGGCCCTTTTTCTGGACATCGAATACGCGGTTATCCGTATCGTTGAGGAAACTGTCACGCGTCTGTCCGGGCAGTATCACCGACCCGTCCTTGTTGATCAGGGTGAGTGACGGCGCCGTCGATGGTACGGAATCGACCACCATCGGTTTTGCCGCCGCCGGCTTCGTATTGCGCTCATCGGCCGGGCGGTGCCGGACCGGCGGGCTTCCGGTCGGCGATGCCTTAGGCGGTTCAGGCGGCGACTGCCGTTCACGGAGGATGAAGCTGATGCTGATCGGCGCATCGAGGACGGCCGCCGGCGGCGTATACCGCGTGGCCATGGCCAGCCAATACAAAGCCAGCGCATGCGCCAGGACGATGGATGCGAGCAGCGCGCCTTTTCGGATCAACGCGGCATGTATGGCGCGGAACCGGAGCTGTGGTCGGTGGCATCGCGCACCGCCGTGATCTGCGGTATTTTCGCCATCATGGATTTCTCGACACCCTGCTTCAGGGTGACATCGACCATGCTGCATCCGTGGCAACCGCCGCCGAAACGCAGGTAAACCACATTATCGGCGTCGATCGAATCCAGCGAAACCTTGCCTTTATGCGCGGCCAGCTGCGGGTTGATTTCAGAATCGATCAGATAGATCACCTGCTCGGCCAGTGAGCTCCCGGCATCCGGCGCCTTGCCTTTGATGTTCGGCGCGCGTATGGTCAGCTGGGTGCCGGTTGCCGTGGGCGTTATGTCGATGTTGGCGTCGGTAAGGAACCCCATGCTCTGCGCATCGACGAACAGGGTGAAGCCCGCGCATTCGATCTGCCATTCATCGCCGAGCAGGTCGCCTTGTTCGGCGAACTCCAGGCGGGCGTCCGCCGAAGGCGTACCGGGATTGACGGCGCTGACGCGGATGCCTATGGCGTCGCCGCCCTGGCTCTGCAATAAAGCGCGGAAATGGTTCTGTGCTGTTTCGGTAATTTCTATCATGCTGTCATTTTACCTTAAACTGGTGAAACCCCTAAATCAATGAATCGCCATGACCACTGAACTGATTGAACAATCCTGCCAGCCTCTCAAAGGCGCCGAGCATCTGCTTTCCCCGGGTCAATGCGCAAGCCATCTGGACCGGCTTGATGGCTGGCAGCTCGCTGAACATGGACAGGCAATCCGTAAAATAGTTCATTTCGACGACTATTACCGGACCATGGCGTTCGTGAACGCCTTGGCTTTCATCGCGCACCGCGAAGACCATCACCCGGACCTGGGCGTGCACTACAACCGCTGCGAAATCCGTTTTTCAACCCATGACGTGGGCGGCTTGAGCCTCAACGACTTCATCTGCGCCGCGAAAATCGACCGGTTACTCGCCGGTTAGCCTGTCGCCGGCCAGCTTGTTCAGAACCTCGTCGAGTTCCGGCGCCAAGGGCGCGTTCAGCACATAAGGCGTCTGCCCATCGTTCAGGGCGAACTGCATGGAGGATGCGTGCAGGAACAGCCGTTTCAAGCCATATTGGGCGGCCAATTTCTTGTTGGCTTCCTTGTCGCCGTATTTTTCGTCGCCGGCGACCGGGTGGCCGATATGCGCGGCATGGACGCGGATCTGGTGGGTACGGCCGGTTTCAATGCGGATTTTGCAGAAACTGTAGCCGCCCCGCCGTTCCAGCAGGGTGAAATGACTGACCGACGGCTTGCCGCCCGCATCGACCCGGACCATGCGCTCGCCGCCCTGCATGACAGACTTCTGCAGCGGTGCGTTCACGGTCATGGTGCCGGACGGCATTTTGCCGACCAACAGGGCCAAATACTGCTTTTCAGGACCGTCATCCTCGTCCTGTTCACGCATCAAGGCCTGCAACTGAAGCAGCGCCGAGCGTTTCTTGGCCAAAACCAGGATTCCGGACGTGTCACGGTCCAGCCGGTGCACCAATTCAAGCGGCTCGCCCGGACGTAAGGCGCGCAATGCCTCGATGACCCCGAAGCTGATTCCGCTGCCGCCGTGGGTTGCGATACCGGATGGCTTGTTGAGGACCAGCAAGGCCTTGTCTTCAAAAACGATGCTGGCTTCCAGACGGTCCAACATGGCCTTTGGCGGCACCCGGTTCGGGTCGGCCTGTTCAATCTTGACGGGTGGAACCCGGACTTCGTCGCCCTCGTCCAGCCGGTATTCAGGCTTCGCCCTTTTGCCGTTTATGCGGACCTGCCCATCCCGGATTATTTTATAAATCAAGCTCCTGGGCGCGCCTTTGAGCATGCCCAGCAGGAAATTATCCAGACGCTGTCCATCCCGGTCCTCGGGCACTTTGACGATTTTTACGCCGGGATTAAGGGAAAGGGTGTTCATTTTTGTTCCATCTGTTAAACTACATCGGCAAGTAAGATGCTGATTTCACTCGTTGCCGGCCGAAAGCCAGTGCCTAGTGTATCCCAATATCCGCTACCACACTCCCCGGGAGTGACCATGTTAAGCGTTTGGCGGGCTTCATCCCGCTTGCATTAGTCCAGACGACGCTCGGCGTGGTTTGGCCCCTTTAACGAAACAATGATTTGCGCTCCCGTAGGTACGCCTATGGTTTAGTAGCGCTGAACAACTTGGCAATCGAAAGCTTGCTGAACTCGGCGATCCTTGCGGTAGAGCGCGTGAGGATAATTACAATGAAACGTATGTTAATAAATGCCACCCAGGCTGAAGAACTGCGGGTGGCGATTGTCGATGGCCAACAGCTTTACGACATCGATATCGAACAACCTTCCAAAGAACAGAAGAAATCCAATATCTACAAGGGCAGGATCGTCCGCCTTGAGCCTTCCCTGGAAGCCGCTTTCGTGGATTACGGCGGTGCCCGGCACGGCTTCCTGCCGCTGAAGGAAATTTCCCGCGACTATTTCGTTCCCGGCGTCGACCCGAACAAGGCGGGCATGAAGGAATACCTGCGCGAAGGCCAGGAAGTCGTGGTCCAGGTCGATAAAGAGGAGCGCGGCAACAAAGGCGCCGCCCTGACCACCTATATTTCGCTGGCCGGCCGTTACATGGTGCTGATGCCGAACTCGCCGACCGCCGGCGGCGTATCCCGCCGCATCGAAGGCGATGACCGCCAGCTCCTGAAACAGACCATGGATGCCTTGAACATCCCGGACGACATGGGCGTCATCATCCGCACCGCCGGCATGGGCCGCGACGCGGAAGAACTGCAGTGGGACCTCGATTACCTGATCCAGGTATGGAAGGCCATCACCCAGGCCGCCCTGTCGAAGCCGTCGCCGTTCCTGATCTATCAGGAATCCCGCCTGATCATCCGCGCCCTGCGCGACTACATGCGTCCGGACATCGGCGAAGTGCTGGTCGATACCGATGAAATATTCGAGCAGGCCCAGGACTTCATGCAGCTGGTCATGCCGCATAACCTGCGCAAGCTCAAGATGTACAACGACGACATCCCGCTGTTCAACCGTTTCCAGATCGAATCGCAGATCGAACAGGCCTATGAACGCACGGTGCGCCTGCCTTCCGGCGGCTCGATCGTCCTGGACCAGACCGAAGCGCTTACCGCGGTCGACGTAAACTCCTCGCGCGCCACCAAAGGCGGCGACATCGAGGAAACCGCCCTGAACACCAATCTGGAAGCCGCAGATGAAGTGGCGCGCCAGATGCGCCTGCGCGACCTCGGTGGCCTGGTGGTCATCGACTTCATCGACATGAGCTCCGGCAAGCACCAGCGCATGGTCGAAGACCGTCTGCAACAGGCCCTGAAACTCGACCGCGCCCGCGTGCAGATCGGCAAGATCTCGCGCTTCGGTCTTCTGGAACTGTCACGCCAGCGCCTGCGTCCGTCATTGGGCGAATCCAGCCAGATCATCTGTCCGCGCTGCGAAGGCCACGGCCGCATGCGCAGCGTCGAATCGCTGTCGCTATCCATCCTGCGTCTGGCCGAAGAGCAGGCGATGAAGGAAAAAACGGGCCAGATCCTTGTCCAGGCACCGCCGCAGATCGCCAATTACCTGCTCAACGAAAAACGCCGCGCCTTGGTGGAAATCGAAGCGCGCCACGAAACGCCGCTCATCATCGTCGCCGACGAATCGCTGGAAACCCCGCATTTCAACGTATCGCGTCTGCGTGACGGTGAACTGGGCGAAGACGCAGGCAAACCCAGCTACCAACGCGGTACGCCGCGCAAGCTGGAAGTGCATTCGTTGACCAAAGCGCAGATGAACGTGCCAGTCGAACCCGCCGTCACCCACGTCAAGCCGGCTGCGGTCGCACCGGTGCGCCAGCAGCCAGCTGCGCCTGCCGTGGAAATCACCGCCCCC
>DATMWF010000189.1:0-3988 GCA_035562675.1 Arenimonas sp.
GCTGCTCTACAAGATCGAGAAGATCATTGCCGCCATCGATGACGGCACTTACGGCTATTGCGTGGATACCGGCGAGGAAATCGGCATCAAGCGCCTGGAAGGGCGCCCGATGGCGGAACGTACCGTGGATGCCCAGGAACGCTGGGAACATAAGAAAAAACAGCTAGGCGATTGATTGCCAAGCAAAGAAAAGCCCCGGATCAAACCGGGGCTTTTTCATGCGTGCCGCATTGCGGCCTAGGGTTGGTTCAAGGCCGGATAGAACCGCCATTCCGCCTTCAGGTCCTTGTCCGGCGCCTGCTCCAGAAGGCGCGAACGGACAACCGATACCGGCATCGGACCGCCTTTGAGGATGCGGTCGTGGAATGCGCGGTCGGTCATTTTCCCGCTTTCGACCAGTTCCTGGCGCAATGCCCAGAACTGCAGTCCGCCGAGCAT
This sequence comes from Arenimonas sp., assembly GCA_035562675.1. GTDB lineage: Bacteria > Pseudomonadota > Gammaproteobacteria > Xanthomonadales > Xanthomonadaceae > Arenimonas. The sequence continues at coordinate 439 of DATMWF010000189.1, forward strand.
GTACGCCGCTTGATAAATGGGGCTGTAGTCACCGGCGAAACTGCGCCTGACTTCCGCCGCGGCGTTCTCGCGCTCATGGCCGACGCGGCTGACCAGCAGGTCGATCGCCTGCTGCGGTTTCATGGTGCCCATGTGGAAGGACAGCGAGAACAGGATGCGGGCCGCGCGGTGGCTGCGCCAGAACAGCATGCCCAGTTTCTGTTCAGGCGTCGCCGCGAAGCCTTTCTGATACAGCAGGAATTCCCAATACAGCGCCCAGCCTTCACCCCAGAACGGGGTGTCGAAAAGCTGCCGCTGCGTGTTGTAGCGGGTGTTGTAGAAATGCTGCAGGTGGTGGCCTGGAATCAGTTCGTGGTGCACCACTGCACGGGAAAAATAGCGGTTGTTTCCGCGCAGGGCCATGGCCTGCTTTTCCGCCGGCATGCTGTCGTGCGGATAAGCCACCCAGACATCCTCGCCGCCCAGGAAAAACGGGGCCTGAAGCTGGTATTCCGGGGTCAGCATGGTCATCCGCCAATCGCGCTTGGCCAGTGCAGGAACGCTGACCAGATCGTTCGATTCAACGAAGTCGATGGCCTCGTCGGCCAGCTTCACCACGTACTGCGGCTGCCCGCCGAGCGGTGGACCGTCCTGCTTGATCTTTTCCAGCGCCTTTTGCCAGTCTGAAAAACCCATGTCGGCCGCGGCCTTGCCCATTTCCGCCTGGCACCAGGCCAATTCGCGTTCCGCCAGCTGCACGATCTGTTCCGGGCTGTAGGGGATCATTTCATAGCGCAGGGCGGCTTCCACGGCGTCACGGCCGATCGGGTCGCCGATGATGGCTTCCGGATTCTTGGCACCGGCCAGTTCATTGCGCAGGAATTGCCCGTAATTCTCCAGCTGTTTGTCCAAAGCCTCATACGGTTTGCTGATTGATGCGGTGTAGCTTGGATCATAGCCGTTATAGAAAGTATGCCAATCCTTGAATTCCTCACGGAAACCCTGCAGCAGTTTGGCGGCACGCAGTGCGACGACGGGAGAAACGCCATCCTGCTTTCCGAGTGCCGCCTGCTTTTTCTGAAGCGCTTCGCCCGCTTCGGAGATCAGGCGCTTGGCCTGTTCAGGCTGCAGGGGCTTGAGCGCGCGGCGCTGTTCGGCCAGATCGATCAAAGGTGCGATGCCGGGCAGCAGCTCCAGCGCCTGGTCGGCGCGGGTGCGCTCGAAATCCAGTTGGCTTAGGCGGTAATTCAATTCCCGTTTCAGCAGGGCATGGTCGATCTGGTCTTCCAGCGTCAGCTTGGCATATTCGAATTCGCCCAAACGGGCCAACCAGCCTTGGTACAGATTGCGTAAAGCCGCTTCGCGTTGCCGGCCGGCGTTGATGTCATAGGTATGTTCGGTGCTGGCCAGATCGGCCTGGAAGCGCTGCAGAAAGAACGCCAGCGCATACTGCTGGACAGGAATGTCGCCGCGTTGCGGGATATTTTTCGGTCCCATCGGGCTGCTGGCCTGCACCGGCAGGGCCAGGGCGGCAACGAGGCACAAGGGCAAAAGGCCGTTAATGGGTTTCATGCGCGCTCCGCGGCGTGTTTGATGAATTGCAGCAAAGCGGTGAAGCCGTTGCTGCGGGTCGGGGATAAATGCTTCGACAGGCCGATGGCCTGCACGAAACTGGGTTCGGTCGCCAGGATTTCCGCTTTGCCGCGGCCTGAGTAGACCCGAAGCGCCAGATAGACCAGACCGGATACGATGCTGGAATCGGAAATGGCGGAAAAGTAAATTTTGTCATCCAGCGCGTGCGGTACGATCCATACATTGGACTGGCAACCCTGCAGGCGGTTTCCCTCGGTTTTCCATTCCTCCGGAAACGCCGGCAGGCGCTTGCCGAGGTCTATCAGGTACTGGTAGCGTTCCGACCAATCGCCGAAAAAGGCGAATTCCTCTTCAATGACGGCCTGCGCCAGCGCCGCCGTTTCTTCGATGGGCTGCATCATACGCGTTTCCAGCGCACGCCCTGCGCGGTATCCTCGATGGCGATACCCTGCTCGAGCAGCTGTTTGCGGATGGCGTCCGCCGTGGCGAAATCCTTGCGCTGCTTGGCCAGGTTGCGCTCATCGATCATGGCTTGGATGTGCACGGAATCGTCGGCGCTGGATCCGGTCTGGCCGAACCAGGTCTGCGGCGGGGACTGCAGCAGGCCAAGCGCCGCGCCGGCACCAAGCAGCTGCGCTTTTGCCCGCCGTTTTTCAGCAAGGCTTTCCGCCTTGCGGGCATGGCCGGCGATTTTAGCCAGCTCCGCCAAGGCCAGCGGGGTATTCAGATCATCGCTCAGGGCTGTTTCAATGGCGTCCGGCACGTCGCCGGCAGGTGCATCGACATCAGCCAGATCGCGCAGCGTTCCGTACAGCCGGTCCAAGGTCTTAACGCTCTGTTCGATCAGGGTGTCTGACCAATCCAGCGGCTGCCGGTAGTGCGCCGACAGCAGGGCAAGGCGCAGCGCTTCCGCCGGGTGCTTTTCCAGCAGATCATGCAGTACGCTGACGTTGCCGACCGATTTGGACATCTTGCTGCCGCCGAAATTCAGCATGCCGTTATGCAGCCAGAAGCGCGCGAACACCTTGCCGCCGTGCGCGCAGGTGCTTTGGGCGATTTCGTTTTCATGGTGCGGGAACTGCAGATCGACCCCGCCGGCATGGATGTCGATGGTCTCGCCCAGATGCGCGGCGCTCATCGCCGAACATTCGATATGCCAGCCGGGCCGGCCGACGCCCCAGGGCGAATCCCAGCCCGGCAGGTCCGGCGTGGAGGGTTTCCACAGCACGAAATCGCCCGGGTGTTTTTTATAGGGCGCCACATCGACCCGTGCGCCGGCGATCATCTCGTCCAGCGAGCGCCGCGAGAGCTGGCCGTATTCCCTGTAACTGTCGACCGCGAACAGCACATGGCCTTCGGCGGCATAGGCATGCCCTGATGCGATCAGCCGTTCGATCATCGCGATGATCTGCGGGATATGCGCGGTGGCATGCGGTTCGATGTCCGGCGCCTGCACGCCCAAGGCCGCCATGTCATCGCGGTAGATCGCCGTGTATTTACCGGTGATGTCGGAAATCGGCACGTCCAAGGCCTTGGCCGCGGCGTTGATCTTGTCGTCGACGTCGGTGATGTTGCGCGCGTAGCTCAAGTTGCCGAACTGCTCGCGCAGCAACCGTGCGAGCACGCCGAACAGCGTGTATGGGCGCGCGTTGCCGATGTGCGGGTAGTTGTACACCGTTGGTCCGCACACATACATCGTGACCCGATCCGGCTGTGCCGGCACGAAGCGCTCCTGCTGGCGGGTCAGGGTGTTGTAGAGGTGCAGATCCATGACGACGAATCACCGGGTACGGGATCGACGAATCTAGCAGCGCGCGATGGTGCAATGCACCAGCGAACTTTGGGTGTCCGGGAACGCCGAGCCCCAGCTCGGCAGCTTCTGGCTTTGCTGGCCGAGCTGGGGCTCGGCGTTCCTGAAAGGCTGGCCGAGCTGGGGCTCGGCGTTCCTGAAAGACTGCCGAGCTGGGGCTCGGCGCTC
>DATMWF010000190.1:0-2916 GCA_035562675.1 Arenimonas sp.
TATTAACCTTATGTATGTTATATTTAACATTAAGACTGTTTAAATATACATAGGAGTTGATTATGCCGTACCGCGAAAAAGTAGCCTGGTTGTCTTTGTTGTCTATTTTGGTGGTGTTTGTGCCGTATTTTACCTGGACCACGTTGCACCCGCCGGGTCCGGAAATACCCAATTTCAGCCAAATGGCCATCTATGCCTGCACCTCCCTGTCTTGGGCGGTCATCCTGGGCATCGGCCACCTGCTGCTGCGCCGGAGTTCGCCGTTTGAGGCCAAACTACCGATGGACGAGCGCGACACCGCCATCGCCCATAAAGCCCGTGGCTATGCCTATGGCGTACTGATTACCGGCATGATCCTGGTCGGCGGCGTGATGCCGTTCACCAATGGCGGCTGGGAAATCGCCAATACCGCGTTCTTCATGATCGTGCTGGCCGAATGCGTGTTCTCGGCGCTGATCATCCGTGCTTACCGCAGGCAAAACGCGTGAGCGGCGTCATTCACAATAAAATCCGGACGCTGCGGTTCATGAATGGCGAGATGTCGCAGGCAGAGCTCGGCCTGCGCATCGGCCTGACCCGGCAGACCGTCGCCGCCATCGAGGCCGGCAAATACGCACCGTCGCTGGAAGCGGCGTTCCGCATCGCCGATGTGTTCGGCGTGCCGTTGGCGGAGGTGTTTCAGTGGGATGCATCGGCGCAGAGCTGATGCCGCAGGCCGATCATCCCGGTCAATCCGGCTTCGACTGGCTTGGCAGGCCGTTCGAAAGCAGGCATCCGGATCAATCGATGCCCGCTACCGTCATCCTGCCGATCAACAGCGAGCCGATATGGATGTGCGAACGTCTGTCGACGTCGCCGCCGACGGCTTCGATGGCTGGGAACATGCTGGCCAGGTTGCCGGCGATGGTCAGCTCATCGACCGGGTACTGGATCTCGCCGTCCTCGACCCAGAATCCGGCCGCACCGCGCGAATAATCGCCGGTCAGGCTGTTCACGCCCTGCCCCATCAGTTCGGTGACCAGCAGTCCGCTGCCCATCTGTTTCAGCATCGCCTGCAGACCGGTGCTGTTGGCGCTGATGAACAGGTTATGCACGCCGCCGGCGTTGCCGGTGCTCTTCAGGCCGAGTTTGCGCGCTGAATAGCTGCCGAGCAGATAGCGTTGGATGACCCCGCCGGACACGATGTCGCTGGCGGTGGTCGCCACGCCTTCGGCATCGAAATAGGCGGAACGGAAACCGCGCACGATATGCGGTTCTTCGCGCATGCTGAGCCAGTCCGGGAAAATTTTGCGACCGACGCTGTCCTGCAGGAAGCTGGCCTGACGGTACAGCGTGCCGCCGGAAATGGCGCCCAGGAAGGAACCGATCAGTCCGCGCGCCAGTTCCGGCACGAACAGCACCGGGTATTGGCCGGTCTTGACCGAACGCGGATTCAGGCGCGCCAAGGTGCGTTCCGCCGCCTTAAGGCCGACTTCACGCGCGGCATCCAGTCCGTCCAGCGCCAGCGCGGTGGAGTACCAGTAATCGCGTTGCATGGCGCTGTCTTTGCCGGCGATCAGCGAGCAGCTGATGGAATAATTGGTGCTGCGCTCGGCGCCCATGAAACCGTGCGAGTTGGCGTACACCGCGGTGCTGCGCGAGCTGCCGTAGGAGGCGCCGTCGGAGTTGCTGATGTTGGCCTGCTGCAGGCCGGCCGCTTCGGTTTCCAGCGCCAGCGCGATGCCCTGCTCCGGCGGAAGTTCGCTCGGATGCCACAGGTCGAAGTCCATCACCTCGGTGGCCAGCAGCTCCCTGTCGGCCAATCCGGAAGCGGCGTCGGCTTCGGTGAAACGGGCGATGGCGCAGGCCTGCGCGACGGTTTCGGCCAGGGATTCCTGGCGCAGGTCGGCGGTGCTGGCGGTGCCTTTGCGCTTGTTGACGTACACCGTGACCGCGACGCCCTGGTCATTGGTGCGCTCGACGGTTTCGACCTCGCCAAGGCGGACATTGGCCGAAAACCCGGTGTCCTGCGACAGCGAGACTTCGGCCTGGTCGGCGCCGCCTTTGGCGCACAGAGCAAGAACCTGTTCGGCGAGGGTGTACAATGGACGGGCGTATTGTTGATTGCTTGGACTTGAGTTCATGGTTGATACTATGCACGAAGAATGGAGAAGTGGGTGTTATGCGTGGAGTTGATGAAGAAAGCGGTGAATTCCTGGGACCCAGCAAAGGCGACGACCGCCGGGCGGCCCTGGCGGTTTTGACCCTGGCGACCCGGATGATGGAGCTGCCCATGGCGCGTCTGCAGCAGATGCCGATTTCCGAGGACATGCTGCATCATTTCGCCACGGCCCAGAAAATCACCCAGCAGATCGCCCGCAAACGGCAGGTCATGTTCGTGGCCAAGCAGATGCGCCGCCTGGAACCGGAAGTGCTGGAATCCTGGCGCGCCCTGATCGACTTCGACAAGGCCGATGTGCGCCGCGAAATCGCCGAAGCGCACCGCATCGAAGCCCTGCGTGACCAGCTGATCGACGGCAACGCCGAACTGCTGACCCAGATCGTGGCGCAGTTCCCGCAGGCCGACATCCAGCGCCTGAGGCAGTTGATCCGCAACGCGCAGTTCGAGAAGCAGAAAAACAAGCCGCCGGCGGCTTACCGCGAGCTGTTCAAGGTGCTGCGCGAACTGCACCGCGACGCCAAAGCTTAAGCGTTCGTCCCCCCTACCGTCATCGCATCGATCTTCAGGCTCGGCTGACCGACGCCGACCGGCACGCTCTGCCCGTCCTTGCCGCAGATGCCGACGCCGGCGTCGAGCGCCAGGTCGTTGCCGATCATGCTGACTTTGTTCATGGTGTCCGGGCCGTTGCCGATCAAGGTAGCGCCTTTGACCGGACGGGTGATCCTGCCGTCTTCGATCAAATACGCCTCTGAGGC
>DATMWF010000191.1:0-6433 GCA_035562675.1 Arenimonas sp.
CATCGATCCCTTGGCGACCTGCACGGTTTCGCCGTTGATTTCAAGCGTGACCAGGTCGACGGCTTGCGGTGTATCGGCGCTGGCGCTCATGCCGCGTTCTCCAGTTGTTCATCGACCAGGAATTTTTTGTTCAGGATGGCATATTCGAATTCGTGCCAGAAATGCCGCAGGAAGCCCTGCACCGGCCATGCGGCGGCTTCGCCGAACGCGCAGATGGTATGGCCTTCGATCTGCCCCGCGGCGGATTTCAGCATGTGCAGGTCTTCCATGGTGGCTTCATGCCTGACGATGCGCCCGAGCACACGGTACATCCAGCCGGTGCCCTCGCGGCACGGCGTGCACTGGCCGCAGCTTTCCGCGTAATAGAACCGCGAGATGCGGTGGCAGGCGCGCACCATGCAGGTGCTGTCGTCCATCACGATGACCGCGCCGGAACCCAGGCCCGAGCCCGCTTTCTGGATGGAATCATAATCCATGGTACAGGCCATCATGTTGTCGGCCGGCAGCACCGGCATCGATGAACCGCCGGGGATGACCGCTTTCAGTTTCCTGCCGCCGCGCACGCCGCCGGCAAGCGCCAGCAGGTCGGCGAACGGCGTGCCGAGACGGATCTCGAAATTACCCGGTTTGGCGACATGGCCGGACACCGAGAAGATTTTCGGGCCGCCGTTGTTCGGCTTGCCGAGGTTCAGGAACCATTCGGCGCCGTTGCGCAGGATGGCCGGCACCGAGGCGTAGGTTTCGGTGTTGTTGATGGTGGTCGGCTTGCCGAACAGGCCGAAGTTGGCCGGAAACGGCGGCTTGAAACGCGGCTGGCCTTTCTTGCCTTCCAGGGATTCCATCATCGCGGTTTCTTCGCCGCAGATGTAGGCGCCGGCGCCGAGTGCGGCATGGATGTCGACGTCGACGCCTGAGCCGAGGACGTTCTTGCCGAGCAGGCCAGCCGCATAGGCTTCCTTCAGGGCTTCCTCGAAATGTTCGAACGGCTCATGGTGGAATTCGCCGCGCAGGTAGTTGTAGGCCACGCTGGAACCTGTCGCGTAGCAGGCGATGGCCATGCCTTCAATGACCGAATGCGGATTGAAACGCAGGATATCCCGGTCCTTGCAGGTACCGGGTTCGGACTCGTCGGAATTGCACAGGATGTACTTCTGGCCGGGCGCCGAACGGGGCATGAAGCTCCACTTCAGGCCGGTCGGGAAACCGGCGCCGCCACGGCCGCGCAGGCCGGACTGCTTGACCGTGTCGATGATCTGTTCCTGAGGGGTCTTTTCGGCGAGGATTTTCTTCCATGCCTGGTAACCGCCCTGCTGCAGATAGCTGTCCAACGCCCACGGCTTGTCGAAATGCAGCGTGGTGTAGACCACTTGGTGTTCTTGAGGTGCTGGACCAATACCCATGTCGTTTCCTTACTTCAGTCCGTCGAACAGTTCGTCGAGCGTGTTGGGGGTGACGCGCTCGTGATAGTGGCCGTCGATGACAACCGCAACGGCGCCGGCGCAGGCCGCCACGCATTCTTCTTCGACCTTCAGTGTGATGCGGCCGTCCGCGCTGGTTCCGCCGTGCTTGCAGCCCAGCTTCTTCTCGGCATGGCGGACCAGGTCCTCCGCGCCGTTCAGCCAGCAGCTGATGTTGGTGCAGATCGACACCTTGTGCCGGCCGACCGGGGCCAGATCGAACATCGAATAGAAACTCGCCACTTCATAGGCCCAGATCGCCGGGATATCAAGGTATTTGGCGACCGCGGACATCAATTCATCGGTCAGCCAGCCGCCGTTCTGTTCCTGGGCGGCCATCAGGCTCTGGATGACGGCCGAGCGCTTGCGGTCGGCCGGGAACTTGGCGACCCAATGGTCGATGTGCGCGCGCGTTTCCGCATGCAGCGCCTGCATCGGGTCGACATGCTGGCAGGCAGCGAAATTACCGGTTGCTTTCATCGATCCACCTCACCAAAAACGATATCGTATGTGCCGATCATCGCCACCACGTCGGCCAGCATGTGCCCGCGCACGATGGCGTCCATCGACGACAGGTGGGCGAAGCCGGGCGCGCGCGCCTTCAGGCGGAACGGCTTGTTGGCGCCGTCGGAAATCAGGTAGACGCCGAACTCGCCCTTCGGCGCCTCGACCGCGGAGTAGATCTCGCCGGCCGGCACGCAGTAGCCTTCGGTGAACAGCTTGAAGTGATGGATCAGCGCTTCCATGTCCTCTTTCATCTCCGCACGCGACGGCGGAGCGACCTTGAAGTTCTTGACCATGACCGGTCCCGGATTGGCGCGCAGCCATTTGATGCACTGCTGGATGATGCGGTTGGATTGGCGCATCTCTTCCACGCGCACCAGATAGCGGTCATAGCAGTCGCCCTCGACGCCGACCGGAATGTCGAAATCGACGGCCGCATACGCCGCGTACGGCTGTTTCTTGCGCAGGTCCCAGGCGATGCCGGAACCGCGCAGCATCGGGCCGGTCATGCCCCAGGCCAGGGCCTTCTCAGGCGGCACCACGCCGATACCGACGGTACGCTGTTTCCAGATGCGGTTGTCGGTCAGCAGGGTTTCGTATTCATCGACTTTGTTCGGGAAATCGTCGGTGAACGCTTCCAGGAAGTCGAGCATGGTGCCTTCGCGCCAGGCGTTGCTTCTTTTCAGCGCGGCGCCCTTGCGCCACGGCGATTCACGGTACTGCGGCATGGTATCGGGCAGGTCGCGGTACACGCCGCCGGGCCGGTAATAGGTGGCGTGCATGCGCGCGCCGGATACCGCTTCGTAGCAGTCCATCAGCTCTTCGCGTTCGCGGAAGGCATACAGGAACACCGCCATCGCGCCAAGATCGAGGCCGTTCGAGCCGATCCACATCAGGTGATTCAGGATACGGGTGATCTCGTCGAACATGGTACGGATGTACTGGGCGCGGATAGGCGCCTCGACGCCGAGCAGCTGCTCGATGCCGCGCACGTAAGCATGCTCGTTGCACATCATCGACACGTAGTCGAGGCGGTCCATGTAACCGATCGACTGGTTGAAGGGCTTGGATTCGGCCAGCTTCTCGGTGCCGCGGTGCAGCAGCCCGATATGCGGGTCGGCGCGCTGCACCACTTCGCCGTCCATCTCGAGGATGAGACGGAGCACGCCGTGCGCGGCCGGATGCTGCGGGCCGAAATTCAGCGTGTAGTTGCGGATTTCCTGGCCACTCATGGTTTCACCTGTGCTTGTTCGGATTGCGCCTGCTGCCAGCGCGAGTCTTCGCGGATCACTTTCGGCACGCCGACGCGCGGCTCGATGCTGACCGGCTGGTAGACCACGCGCTTCCTTTCCTCGTCGTAACGGACTTCGACATTGCCTATCAGCGGGAAGTCCTTGCGGAACGGATGGCCGACGAAACCGTAATCGGTCAGGATGCGGCGCAGGTCCGGGTGCCCGGTGAACAGCATGCCGTAAAGGTCGAAGGCTTCACGCTCGAACCAGTTGGCGATCGGATAGACCTCGACGATCGAATCGAACTGCGGCAGGTCGCCGCTTTCGGCGAAACTGCGCACGCGGATGCGGCGGTTGTGCCTGACCGACAGCAGGTGCACGACCACGGCGAAACGCCTGTCCATGTCGACATGCTTGGGACGTTCCTGCCAGGCGAACCGGCCGGGACCCTCGCCTTCCACGCCGCGGGAAAATCCCTGCGAAGACACGTCGGTGGTGTCCCACTCGGACTCGCCGTAGCTGAGGTAATCCACGCCGCACAGATCGATCATCTGCTCGAAGGCGAAGTCGGGGTGGTCGCGCAGCGCGGTGACCACCTGCCTGTAGTGCGCCGGCTGTACTTCCAGGGTGATTTCGTCGCGCTGTTCGATGATGCGGTCGATTCCCGACTGCAGATGGGCGCCAAGCTTCTCGACAAACGGATTAGGCATATCGGTCATGGTCCAATCCTTATCGGGCGATGGTGTTGGTGCGGCGGATTTTCTTCATCAGCTGCAGGATGCCGAAGACCAGGGCCTCGGCGGTCGGCGGGCAGCCGGGAACGTAGATGTCGACCGGCACGATGCGGTCACAGCCGCGCACCACCGAGTACGAGTAATGGTAGTAGCCGCCGCCGTTGGCGCAGCTGCCCATGGAAATGACCCACTTCGGCTCCGGCATCTGGTCGTAGACCTTGCGCAGGGCCGGCGCCATTTTGTTGACCAGGGTTCCTGCCACGATCATGACATCGGCCTGGCGCGGCGACGGGCGGAATATCACGCCATAACGGTCGAGATCGAGGCGCGAGGCGCCGGCATGCATCATCTCGACGGCACAGCAGGCCAGGCCGAAGGTCACCGGCCACATCGAGCCGGTGCGCGCCCAGTTGATCAGGGTATCCAGGTTGGTGGTCACGAAACCGCGCTCGACCAGCGGGTTGTCGCCGCCGGGACGCAGGATGTCATCGACCGATGCGACCGGAATCGGGTTGTGCATGACCCTGGAAACGCTTTCCATCACTCCCATTCCAGCGCTCCTTTTTTCCAGACATAGATGAAGCCCATCAGCAGCAGCCCCAGGAAGATGCCCATTTCGACCAGGCCGACGAATCCGAGCTGGCGGAAGATCACCGCCCACGGAAACACGAAGGCGATTTCAAGATCGAAGGCGATGAACATGATCGCGATCAGGTAGTAACGCACGTCGAACTGGATATGCGCGTCTTCGAAGGCGACGAAACCGCATTCGTACGGGGACAGTTTCTCGGCGCTGGGGCGCTGGGGTCCGAGGAAACGGCCAAGCACCATCAACGCGACGCCAACCCCTGCAGCCACGACCAGGAACAACATAATCGGCATATACTCGTTTAGCACATGCGACTCCTTATTCGAATTTAGAATGCGCCGCATGGCTCCGAGAGGACTCGGGCACAGGCGCTATATGATAGCCCTTCAGGCCGGCGTTTTGCAATTGAATCATGCGTTTTAAATCAAAAAAAACGCCTGCCGAAGCAAGCGTTTCATGTGGTGCCCAAGAGGGGACTCGAACCCCTACGCCCTAAAGCGCTACCACCTCAAGGTAGTGCGTCTACCAATTCCGCCACCTGGGCATTCAAACATTTTAACAAGTGATGCGGTTTCCCGCTTATTTTTTCTGTTCCACCGGCGCCGGCTCGGCTGCGGCCGGCTTCACGGCTTCCGCAGCGGCTTCGTCCGCGGCCGGAGCCACGGCGGGAGCGCCGGATGGCACCGCAGGCAGTTCAGCGGCAGGCGCTGGAACAGCAGCCGCCGGCGTTTTCGATTCCGGAACGGCCGGTACGCCGCTCATCACGCCGATATCGGTGTCAATGGCGGCAGGTTTGTTGATGTTGACCGCTTTCCAGGCCATGAACAGGCTCAGGCCAAAAAACGCCACAGCGAGCCATTTGGTGGCCGTGGTCAGGAAATTCGTCGAACCGCGCGCGCCGAAAACGGTGCCCGATGCGCCCGCACCGAAGCCGGAGCCGGCCTGCGCACCCGCGCCGCGCTGCAGCAGGATGAGGGTCACCATGGCGATGGTGATTAAAATATAGACAATCTGAAGAATCGTATCAATCATAGTTAAACCAGTTTGCTCGCGGCCGCGGCCACGATAGCGCTAAATTCCTGGGCGTCGAGCGAGGCGCCACCCACCAATCCCCCATCGACATCCGGCTGTGCGAACAGCTCGGCGGCATTGGAGGCCTTCACACTGCCGCCGTAAAGTATGGGCAATGAACTGGCTATTTTAGCATCAAACGCCGCCACTTCGCCACGAATAAATGCATGGACCTCCTGCGCCTGCGCCGGCGTGGCGGTCCGGCCGGTTCCGATCGCCCAGACCGGCTCATACGCTACGACGGCCTGGGCGAAGCCCAGTGCACCGACCAGCTCGAACACCGGTTTCAGCTGTTTTTCGATGACCCACTCGGTGTGGCCGGCTTCACGCTGGTGCAGCTTCTCGCCGACGCAGAGCACCGGAATCAGGCCGGCACGCTGCACCGCCGCGAACTTCTCGGCGACCAGCTCGTTGCTTTCTTCCTGGTAATGGCGGCGCTCGGAATGGCCGACCAGCACGTACTTGCAGCCGATGTCCTTGAGCATTTCGGCCGCCGTGTCGCCGGTGAAGGCGCCCTGCGCGTGCACACCGACGTCCTGCGCGCCGAACACGAACCCTTTGCCGGCGTAATCGCGGACCAGGCCTTCCAGATAGGGCAGCGGCGGGATGATCAGGGTTTCCACACCCGCTTGTAGCGATGGCAGCAAGGTGTTCAGCAGCGCCTGGTTGAAGGCCCGGCTGCCGTTCAATTTCCAGTTACCCGCCACGATTTTAGTTCGCATACCGCCCCCTGCCTGTCTGCATGATGCACAATGATAGTCGTATTTTAACCTGAATCCCGAGTGACTCCATGAAAACTGACGCATATGCACTGATCACCGGCGCTTCAAGCGGCATCGGCGAGGC
>DATMWF010000192.1:0-4740 GCA_035562675.1 Arenimonas sp.
TAGGCACCCTGACCCGCCTGCGCGACATCGGCAACACGGTGATCGTGGTCGAACATGACGAAGACGCCATCCGCGCCGCGGACTACATCGTCGATATCGGACCGGGCGCCGGCATCCACGGCGGCCAGATCATCGCCCAAGGGCAGTTGAGCGACATCCTCGGTGCGGAAGATTCCCTGACCGGCGATTACCTGTCCGGCAAGAAATCCATTGAAACGCCGGCCAAGCGCAACAAGGCCAACCCGCGCATGCTGCTGGAACTCAAGGGCGCCAGCGGCAACAACCTGAAAAACATCGACCTGACCATCGCCGCCGGACTGTTCACCTGCATCACCGGCGTTTCCGGCTCCGGCAAGTCGACCCTGATCAACGACACCCTGTTCCCGATCATCGCCAACGACCTGAACGGCGCCTCGCACACCATCGCCCCGTATAAGTCGATCAAGGGCATTGAGCTGTTCGACAAGGTGGTCGACATCGACCAATCGCCGATCGGACGCACGCCGCGCTCCAATCCGGCGACCTACACCGGCCTGTTCACGCCCTTGCGCGAACTGTTCGCGCAGGTTCCCGAGGCGCGCGCACGCGGCTACTCGCCCGGGCGTTTCAGCTTCAACGTGCGCGGCGGACGCTGCGAAGCCTGCCAGGGCGACGGCCTGATCAAGGTCGAGATGCACTTCCTGCCGGATGTATATGTACCCTGCGACGTCTGCCATGGCAAGCGCTACAACCGCGAAACCCTGGAAATCCTCTACAAGGGCTACTCGGTGCACCAGGTGCTGGACATGACCGTGGAAGACGCGCTCGACCTGTTCAAGGCGGTGCCGACCCTGTCGCGCAAACTGGAAACGCTCATGGATGTCGGCCTCAGCTACATCAAGCTCGGGCAATCGGCCACCACCCTGTCGGGCGGCGAAGCGCAGCGCGTCAAGCTGTCCAAGGAACTGTCGCGCCGCGACACCGGCCGGACCCTGTACATCCTCGACGAACCGACCACCGGCCTGCACTTCCACGACATCGACCACCTGCTCGGCATCCTGCACAAGCTGCGCGACGACGGCAATACCGTGGTGGTGATCGAACATAACCTGGATGTCATCAAGACCGCCGATTGGGTCGTCGACCTGGGCCCTGAGGGCGGCCACCGCGGCGGCCAGATCATCGCACAGGGCACGCCCGAACAAGTGGCCGACAATCCGGCCTCGCACACCGGACGGTTCCTGGCCGCCCTGTTGGAGAGGAAATGAACATGAAACCGATATTCAGCTATGGCATGGACGTGCGCTGGCGTGAAATGGACGCCCTCGGCCATGTCAACAACGCCCAGTATTTAAGCTACGTGGAGGAAACCCGCGTGCACTGGTTCCACGCCCTGCAGAACAATTGGCAGGAACAGCCTTCGGCGCCGATCGTGGCCGGCATCCATGTCGACTTCCGCAAACCCCTGCTTTGGCCCGAAAAAATCGACGTCTCGCTGTTTGCCGTGAAAAAAGGCGGCAAGAGCGTCACCATCGGGCACCGGATCGCCCGTGCCGGAGACCCGGAATGCGTCTATGCCGAGGGCTATACGGTGCTGGTGTGGGTCAACCGCAGCGGCGAGACCGCACACCTTCCCGATTACATCACCGCATTGTTCGAATGAACCATCCCACTGACCCCACTGGAGCGTTTCCCATGATTGAACAGATTACTCACGGCGACTTCCTTGAAATCCGCCTCAGCCGTCCGCCGGTCAACGCACTGAACTTCGCGCTGCTTGACGCCTTGGTGCAGGCCATCGAGCAGGCGCCGTCAACCGGCGCCAAGGGCATTATGCTCAGCGGCGGTACGAAAGTATTTTCCGGCGGGCTCGACGTGCCTTACCTGCTCGGATGCAGCGACGCGGAACTGAAAGCCTGCTGGTCACGCTTCTTCGATGCCGCCAAAGCCTTGGCCGGTTCACCCCTGCCGGTCGTGGCCGCGATCGCCGGACACAATCCGGCCGGGGGCTGCGTGCTGGCCCTGTGCTGCGATTACCGGGTGATGGCCGATGGCCCGTTCCGCATCGGCTTGAACGAAACGCAGGTCGGCCTGACCGTTCCCGATGCCATCCAGTATCTGCTGCGCCGCATCGTCGGCGCGCACCGCGCCGAGCGCCTGGTGGTGGCCGGCGCGATGATCGAGTCGCGCAAGGCGTTCGAACTGGGTATCGTCGACGAACTGGCCCCGCAGGAAAACGTGGTCGATAAGGCTTTGGCCTGGCTGATCGGCAGCGCCGCCCTGCCCCAGGGTCCGATGCGCGCCACCCGCGCCATCGCACGCGCCGACATCATCGAGGCACTGAACAGTTTCAATACCGTCGAGATGGAGGTTTTCATGCAGGGCTGGTACTCCGAGGAGACGCAGTCGGTGCTGCACGGCCTGTTCGCCAAGAAATAACCAGGGCATTTGACGGTCAGGAAGGGCTGGTATTTAATGGGTGTTGAACCCAGACCGTCGCCTCAGGTACAACACGGCCGGCTATTGGGTGATTGACCCACCGGACGAGGGGAAGCGCCATGTTTCGAAACCTGTCAACTGCAAGCAAAAACGCATTACTGGCCGCTACCTTGGCTGTGCCAGCCTTGGCATCGGCCGGCGATGTCTACAAATTCACCGGCGCGGCATTCGAACAGGTCCCCGGCTCGCTAACCCAGGTGTCGGTGGCAGATGACGGCACCGTGTGGGGAGTCGACGCCGGTCAGCGGGTCTTTCATCTGGTTCCCGGCAGAGACCGGTTCGAACAGATTACCGGCAGCCTGAAACAGGTCTCGGTCGGCAGTAGAACACAGGTCTGGGGCGTCAGTGCCGCATCCAAAGCCTACCGGTTAGACGGTTCGGTGTTCGTGAACGTACCGGGAGCCCTCAGTCAGGTCTCAGCCGGATCGGATGGTACGGTCTGGGGCGTCAGCCCTTCCAAGCAGGTGTTTCGTTATAACCCGGCCACCCGGGCTTTCGAAAGCGTTGCCGGCAGCTTCGACAGGATCGCAGTCGGCTCGGCCAGCGCCGTCTGGGGATTGGACCGTGCCAGCGGCAAGGCATACAAATTCAACCCCGGCAACAAGCTGTTCGTCCCGATAGCCGGCAGCTTCAGCGATATTGCGGTGGGTTCAGATGGCTCCGCCTGGGCATTGAACGCCAGCGGACAGATATTCAGGTACGATGCCGGCGCAAAACTGATGCGCTCGGTGGCCGGCAATCTCAGGCGTATTTCGGTCGGCAACGCCGCCAATGTCTGGGGTGTCAACAGCCGATCGGAGATCTTCCGCCTTCAAGGAACCAATTTCGTGCCGGTACCTGGAAAGCTGAATCAAATTGACGCGGGAAAATCCGCCGCAGCCGGTGGCGGCGCATGGGGAGTCAGTCCCTGACCCAGTAGCCGCCCTGATTCAGGCACCGTAACCCAGCGCCACCGGATTGGCATCATCCGCCACCCACCCGCTCCAGCTCGGCGCGAACAGTTTCGCGCCCTCGATGCCGGCATGGCTCAAGGCCAGCAGGTTATGGCAGGCGGTCACGCCGGAGCCGCAGCTGAGCACGATGTTTTTCCTGCCTTCGATCAGCGACGCGAACTCGGCGCGCAGCCGTTCCGGCGATTTGAATACGCCATTTTCCAGGTTCTGCGAGAACGGCCGGTTCAGCGCGCCGGGAATATGCCCGGCTTTTTTATCCAATGGCTCGGTTTCGCCGCGGAAACGCTCCGGGGCGCGTGCGTCCAGCAGTGCGGCAGCCGAAGGATCGGCCAATAACCGTTTCAACTGCATGACGTCCACCAACAGGCTTTGATCGAAATGCACCGGATAATGCGAACTCGATGGTTCGGGCAAGGTATCGGTGACCGGGAATCCCTGCGCCGACCAATGGCTCAAGCCGCCGTCAAGCACCGACACGTGCCGATGCCCCGCAAGACGCAGCAGGAACCAGAAACGGCTGGCGGCCATCGCGCCGTCGGATTGGTCATAGACCACCACATGGTGCTCGGGTGCAATGCCGAGGCGTTCGAGCAGCGCGCTGAACGGGGCTTCTCCGGGCAGCGGGTGGCGGCCTGACAGCGGATCGGTTTTCGGACCGGATAGATCAGCGTCCAGACCGACATGCCAGGCGCCTGGAATATGGCCTTTCAGATAGTCCTGCAGGCCCTGCCCCGGATCCGCCAGCGCAAAACGCGCATCGATGATTTTCAGCGCGGGGTCATTCAGCCGCTGGAACAGGGCTTGTGCGGAAATCAGCGTCATGGCAGGACCAGAAGTTTTTGCCGCAGATTGATCAGCATGGCGGCGGTAGCGCCCCAGATACGGTGCTGCTGCCAACGGAATTCGACCAGCCGCCGTGTGGCGCCCTGGAACTCAAGCTCGAAAAAACGTTCGTTGCCTTCATCGAGAAACAGGCTCAGCGGCGCCTCGAACAGCTCATCCACCTCGACGCCGTCGGCGACGGCAACGTAGCCTGCATCCAGCAAAGCGACGGCAGGAAACACCTTGAAGCCGGTGATGGTCACCATCGGATCCAGATACCCCAGGAAGCTGACGTTCGCCGGATCCAGATTGATTTCTTCGTTGGCTTCGCGCAGCGCCGCCTGAAAAGGGTCGGCATCATACAGCTCGATCCTGCCGCCGGGAAAGCTGACCTGTCCGGCATGATGGCGCAGGTGTCCGGCGCGCTTGGTGAGCAGCACGTGCAGCCCCGTATCACGCGCCACCAAGGCGCACAACACCGAGGCCG
>DATMWF010000193.1:0-3337 GCA_035562675.1 Arenimonas sp.
AGCGCGACGAAGATTTCGAGAACTGGAAGAGCGCCAACGACATCAGCCTGGAGTACGTGGCCGGCATCTTCAGCGATTGGGAACTGCGTCTGCAGGCCGGCTATTCCGACCGTGCGCAGGCGGCCGGCGTGTACGACGCCACCAGTTTCGGCGTGCAGATCAAACGGCGCTTCTGATCGGAACAACGTCAACGAAAACGGCCCGCGAGGGCCGTTTTTTTTGCCGTCGATGTCTAACGCAGAGCATCCTCCTACAAAAGCGGCACGCCGGTCTTGCTTTGCGTTTCCTCAAGCGAAACGTCCGGCGCCAGCTCCACCAGTTTCAATCCGGCAGCGGTCACGTCGAACACGCCGAGCTCGGTGATGATGCGGTTGACCACGCCAAGGCCGGTCAGCGGCAATGTGCATTCCGGCAGGATCTTCGGCGAACCGTCCTTGGCGGCGTGCTCCATCAGCACCACCACGCGCTGCACGCCGGCGACCAGGTCCATCGCGCCGCCCATGCCTTTCACCATCTTGCCGGGCACCATCCAATTGGCCAGGTCGCCTTTGTCGGTCACCTGCATGGCGCCGAGGATGGCCAGATTGATGTGCCCGCCGCGGATCATCGCGAAGCTGTCGTGGCTGCCGAAATAGCTGGCGCCGATACGGGCGGTCACCGTCTGCTTGCCGGCGTTGATCAGGTCGGCGTCCACTTCATCTTCGGTCGGGAACGGGCCGATGCCGAGCAGGCCGTTTTCGCTCTGCAGCCAGACATCCATGCCGTCCGGAATATGGTTGGCCACCAGGGTCGGCAGGCCGATGCCCAGGTTCACATAGGCGCCGTCGGTCAATTCCTGGGCGGCGCGTTTCGCCATGTCATCACGGGTCCAAGCCATGTCGTTCTCCTTATGCCGTGCGCACGGTGCGTTGTTCGATGTGTTTTTCCGGCGAGGCATTGCACACGATGCGGTCGACGTAGATGCCGGGCGTATGCACGCCATCCGGATCCAGCTCGCCCAGCGCAACGATTTCCTCGACCTCGGCGACGCAGATCCTTCCGGCCATGGCCACCGCCGGATTGAAATTGCGCGCGGTCTTGCGGTATACCAGGTTGCCGGCCGGATCGGCCTTCCAGGCTTTCACCAGCGACACGTCGGCATGCAGCGCGGTTTCCAGCACGTAGTGCTTACCGTCGAATTCGCGGGTTTCCTTGCCCTCGGCTACGATGGTGCCGAAGCCGGTACGGGTGAAGAAGGCCGGGATGCCGGCGCCGCCGGCGCGCAGGCGTTCGGCCAGCGTGCCCTGCGGGTTGAATTCCAGCTCGAGCTCGCCGGATAGATACTGCCGTTCGAATTCCTTGTTCTCGCCCACGTACGACGAGATCATTTTGCGGATCTGGCGGGTGTTGAGCAGCATGCCCAGGCCGATGCCGTCCACGCCGGCGTTGTTGGAAATGGCGGTCAGGCCGCTTTTTCCGCTGTCGCGCAGGGCGAGGATCAGGGCTTCGGGTATGCCGCACAGGCCGAAACCGCCGACCGCGATGGTCTGGCCGTCGCTCAGGATGTCGCCCAGGGCGGCGGCGGCGCTGTCATAGATTTTATTTTTCATGTGGGAACCCTCAACACCAAAACACAGTATCAATCGGCCAAGGCCTGTTGTATATCGGACCAAAGGTCAGTGACGTCTTCCACGCCGACGCTCAGGCGCACCAGATTGTCGGTCACGCCCAGCGCTTCGCGGCGGTCCAGCGGCACCGAGGCATGGGTCATCACCGCCGGATGGTTGGCCAGGCTTTCCACGCCGCCGAGCGATTCGGCGCAGGTGAACAGCTGCATGCGTTCCATGAAGCGCTTGGCCTCCGGGAAGCCGCCCTTCAGCCAGACGCTGACCATGCCGCCGAAGCCGTGCATCTGGGTTTTGGCGAGTTCATGCTGCGGGTGCGTCGCCAGGCCCGGATAGGCCACTTTCTCCACGGCCGGGTGCGCTTGCAGGCGCTCGGCGATGAACTGGGCGTTTTCGCAATGCGCCTTCATGCGCAGGTGCAGGGTCTTCAGGCCGCGCAGGGCCAGGAAACTGTCGAACGGGCCCTGGATGCCGCCCACCGCGTTCTGCAGGAAGGTCATCTGCTCGGCCAGTTCCGGCGAGTTCACCACCACCATGCCGCCGACGATGTCGGAGTGGCCGTTGAGGTATTTGGTGGCCGAATGCATGACCAGATCGGCGCCGAGTTCGAGCGGGCGCTGCAGGATCGGCGAACAGAAGGTGTTGTCGACCGCCAGCAGCAGGCCGTTGGCTTTGGCGAACGCCGACAGGCGCGCGATATCGACCAGTTTCAGCAACGGGTTGGTCGGGGTTTCGCACCAGATCATTTTGGTGTCCGGACGCAGCGCGGCCTGCACCGCATCCAGGTCGTTCAGGTCGACGAAGCTGAAGTCGAGGCCGGCCGAACGCCGTCGCACGCGTTCGAACAGGCGGTAGGTGCCGCCGTACACGTCGTCCATGCAGATCACATGCGATCCGGCGTCGAGCATCTCCAGCACCGTCGAGGTGGCCGCCAGGCCGGACGCGAACGCGTAGCCGTGCGTGCCGGATTCCAGCGCCGCCACGCAGCGCTCGTAGGCGAAACGGGTCGGGTTGTGGCTGCGCGAATACTCAAAGCCCTGATGCTGTCCCGGGCTGGCCTGGGCATAGGTCGACGTCGCGTAGATCGGCACCATCACCGCGCCGGTGGATGGATCGGGCGACTGCCCGGCGTGGATGGCTTTGGTGCCCAATCCGTGGTTCTTGCTGTTGCTCATGGCTTTCCTTTATTGCACGCGTCGGCGCAGGTAGTTCAGTAAATCGATGCGGGTGATCAGGCCGAGGAATTTCGCGCCGTCCATGACGATCGCCACCTTGCCGGCGTCGAACACCGGCATCAGGGCCTCCATCGGCGCGGACACGTCCAGCACTTCCAGGTCGCGCACCATGGCGGTGCCGACCAGGTCCTTGAAGCGCTCATGGTCGGCGTGCACATGCATCAGCACATCGGACTCGTCGACGATGCCGACGATCTTCTCGTCGTCCATCACCGGCAGCTGCGAGACGTCGTACATCTTCATGCGCTGGTAGGCCACGGTCAGGGTGTCGCCCGGACCGACCACCACCGTGTCGCGCTTGGCGTACGGGCGCAGGATCAGGTCGGACAGGTCGCCTTTGGCTTCGCGGTCGAGGAAGCCGTTGTCGAGCATCCAGTAATCGTTGTACATCTTGGACAGGTATTTGTTGCCGGTGTCGCACACGAACACGACCACCTTCTTCGGCACGGTCTGTTCCCGGCAGTATTTCAAGGCAGCGGCCAATAACGTGCCAGAGGA
>DATMWF010000194.1:0-2645 GCA_035562675.1 Arenimonas sp.
TGCCGAATACCGAACTGTTCGCCGGCCAGCATATCTGGAAAGCCAACGACACCATCACCGAGCTGCTGCGCGAGCGCGGCGTGCTGCTGGCTTTTTCCCGGCTGACCCACAGTTATCCGCATTGCTGGCGGCACAAGACGCCGGTGGCTTTCCGCGCCACGCCGCAATGGTTCATCTCCATGCAGCAGGCCGGTCTGCGCGAGGATGCGCTGAAGGAAATCGACAACGTGCGCTGGATTCCCGATTGGGGCCAGGCGCGTATCAGAGGCATGATCGAAGGCCGTCCGGACTGGTGCATCTCCCGCCAGCGCACCTGGGGCGTACCGATCGCGCTGTTCATCGACAAGCTCAGCGGTGAGCAGCATCCGGACTCGGTGGCTTTGATGCACAAGGTCGCTGAACTGGTCGCTGAGAACGGTGTGGATGCCTGGTTCGATCTGCCGCCCGAACAGCTGCTCGGCGCCGATGCCGATCGATACGAAAAAATCACCGACATCCTCGATGTCTGGTTCGATTCCGGCGTGACCCATCAGGCCGTGTTGGCCGCGCGTCCGCAGGATGGTTTGAGCAAGCCCGCCGATCTGTACCTGGAAGGTTCCGACCAGCACCGCGGCTGGTTCCAGAGTTCGCTGCTGACCGGCGTGGCGATGGATGGCGTCGCGCCTTACAGGCAGGTGCTGACCCACGGCTTCACCGTCGATGCGCAGGGCCGCAAGATGTCCAAATCGATCGGCAACGTGGTCGAGCCGCAGAAGGTCATCGACGCGCTCGGCGCCGATGTGCTCCGTCTGTGGATCGCCGGCGCCGATTACCGCAATGAAATGTCGGTGTCCGACGATATCCTCAAGCGCAGCGCGGACGGTTACCGCCGCATCCGCAACACCGCACGCTTCCTGCTGGGCAATCTGGCCGGCTTCGATCCGGCATCGCAGCGTGTCGCCGCCGGTGATTGCCTGCTGCTGGACCAGTGGGCGATGGCCAAGGCCCGTCAGTTGCACGAGCGCGTCACCCAGGCCTACGCCGAGTATGATTTCGCGCGGGTGGTGGCATCGCTGCAGAACTTCTGCACCAATGAAATGGGCGCGCTGTACCTCGATGTCACCAAGGACCGTCTGTACACCATGCGGACCGACAGCCACGGCCGCCGTTCCGCGCAGACGGCGATGTATGCCGTCGTGCAGGTGCTGGTGCGCGCCTTGGCGCCGGTGCTGAGCTTCACGGCCGAAGAGATCTGGCGGAACATTCCGGGCGCGCCGTCCACCAGCGTGTTCCTGGCCGACAATGCCGCGCTCGATGATCTGCTGCCGGCTGACGGTTCCTATCTTCTGGCCGACGGCCCCGTCATGCAGCAGCTGCTGTCGGTCCGTGACACGGTCGGCAAGGTCCTTGAGCCGATGCGCGCCGAAGGCCGTATCGGGGCATCGTTGCAGGCCGAGGTCACCGTGTATGCCGATGGCATCGATCTCGACGCCTATCCCGGCATCGCGGACGAGCTGCGTTTCCTGTTCATCACCTCCGTACTGGACATCCGGCCGCTCGCCGGTGCCGACGCGGCGGCATCGGTCATTGAAGGTTCCCCGGTCAAGATCCTGGCCCGCGCTTCGGAACATGCGAAGTGCGTGCGATGCTGGCATTACCGCGCCAGCGTCGGCCATGACGCACATGATCCCGAGCTTTGCGACCGTTGCATGGAGAACGTCAACGGCAGCGGTGAAACAAGGAGATATTTCTGATGACGGCGCAGAAGCCCCATGCGATGCCGTGGCTCTGGCTGTCCGCGTCGATCATCATCGCGGATTTCCTGACCAAGCTATGGGCCTTGTCCTCGCTGGAATACATGCAGTCGGTGGAAGTGGTGCCGGGCTTCTGGAACTGGACCCTGGTGCATAACACCGGTGCGGCGTTCAGTTTCCTGGCCAATGCCGGCGGCTGGCAGCAGTGGCTGTTCAGCGCGCTGGCCGTCCTGATTTCGGCGGTCTGCATCGTGATGCTGAAAAAGACCGAGCGCAGCGCCTGGCATACCGCGCTGCCGCTGGCGTTGATCGTCGGCGGCGCCTTGGGCAACCTGATCGACCGCGTCCGTTTCGGTTATGTGGTGGACTTCGTGCATTGGTACTGGAAAGGCTTCCACTGGCCGGTGTTCAATCTGGCCGATTCGGCGATTTCCATCGCCGCCGTGTTGTTGATCGTATTCAGCTTCACCGCTCAGGATAAAAAGGCCGCACCATGAACATCCTGCTCGCGAACCCGCGCGGTTTCTGCGCCGGCGTCGACCGCGCCATTGAAATCGTCAACCGCGCGCTGGATTCCCTGGGCGCGCCGATTTACGTGCGTCACGAAGTCGTGCACAACCAGTTCGTGGTCAATGACCTGCGCGCCCGCGGCGCCGTGTTCGTCGATGAGCTTGATGAAGTGCCTGCCGGCGCCACGGTGATTTTCAGCGCGCATGGCGTGTCGCAGGCGGTGCGGGAGGAAGCGGCGGCGCGCGGGCTGAAGGTGTTCGACGCCACATGCCCGTTGGTCACCAAAGTGCACATCGAGGTGGTCAGGCATTGCCGCACCGGACGCGATGTGGTGCTGATCGGGCATCAGGGCCATCCGGAAGTGGAGGGCACCATGGGCCAGTGGCTGAAGGAAGGCGCCGA
>DATMWF010000195.1:0-2990 GCA_035562675.1 Arenimonas sp.
CGGCTTCCACGCCCTGAACTACGGCATGTTCGATCTGGCGCACGGTTATGCGCGCCGCCAGATGAGCGCGTTCGTGGAACTGCAGGAACGCGAGTTCGCCGCCGCCGACCGGGGCTTCACCGCCGTCAAGCACCAGCGCGAGGTCGGCACCGGCTATTTCGACACGGTGACCCAGACCATCCAGGCCGGCACCAGCTCCACCACCGCGCTGAAAGGCTCGACCGAGGAAGAACAGTTCACCGAAGCGGCCTGACCGGCACTTTTGGGATGGTTTGAACATGAACAGACGCCGGGCATTGCCCGGCGTTTATGCTTTCTTCATACTTCACCGGGGCTTTCTCTGCTTAAATGGTTCGGACACGTCGTGTTGCACCATGGGCAGGACGGTAGTTTGCCATCAGGCAGTTAGACCTTAAGGAGCTTCATCATGAAACATACCCATTCCCTCATTGCCATTTCCCTGTTCGCATTCATCGCCGGCGGCTGCGCCACCAGCCCGGATGATCCGAACGCAAATGCAAAGCAGAAAGCCATGATCGGCGCCGCAGTCGGTACCGCCATCGGCTTGGCGACCGGTGACAGTGCCGTTGAACGCCGCCAGCAGGCGATGGTCGGCGCAGCCTTGGGCGCGGCCGCCGGCGGCGGCATCGGCCATTATCAGGATAAGCAGGAAGCCAAGCTGCGCCAGCAGCTGCAGGGCACCGGCGTCGACGTGACCCGTGACGGCGACAACATCACCCTTGACATGCCGAGCGGCATCACTTTCGCGTTCAACAGCTCGGACGTGAATTCGCAGTTCTACCCGGTGCTGGATAAGGTTGCCGGCACGCTGAGCGAGTACAACCAGACCACTGTCAATGTGGCCGGGCATACCGACAGCGTCGGCAGCGACAGCTACAACCAACGCCTTTCGGAACAGCGCGCTTCATCGGTCGCCAGGTACCTGCAGTCCCGCGGCGTGGCCAATCAACGCCTGCAGACCTACGGCTACGGCGAAAGCCGCCCGGTCGACAGCAATGAAACCGAATCCGGCCGCGCCAACAACCGTCGCGTCGAAATCACCTTGGTGCCGATCGCGCAATAAGCGCAGGCGGATGCAAATTCCACGCGATTACGCTACATTATGGGTAACACATACATGGGTAGGGTAGCGATATGAGCGAAGCATTCATCTTGATTTTCATCGGCGGCATACTCGGCGGCCTGGCCGTCGGGTTCTTTCTCAGCAAGTTCTCGCTGGGCACCTTGAAGAACGCTTTGGTCGGCTTGGCCGGCGGTGTGCTGTTCGCTTACCTTCAGCAGGCCCTTGGCCTGGCGCGTGCGGAGGATGTCCAGGATCTGGGCGTCATCGTGATCCGGCTGGTCGTCGGCCTGGTCGGCGGCTTCCTGCTCACCGCGCTGGTCGGCGCGCTTCGGAAGTCCCGGGCCAAGTAATCGCAGTACCTCAGGAATGAAAAAAGGATGGCAGATCGCCATCCTTTTTTTTACGCTTTTTTCGGCAGCCCGTCGGATTCGGGCAGCCACGGCTGGTGGCTTGCCCAGAACACATGCGCCTGCGGCCCGCGGTCGAGCGGCTGATCGATATTGACGATGGTGATGTGCAGCTCACCCGGCCACCGGGCGGACTTGAAGAACAGGGTGCTGCCGCATTGGGCGCAGAAACCGCGGAAAGCGTTTTCCGTGGCGCTGAACCATTTCAACAGCTGCCCGGGGTCTTGGATGGCGACGTCCTGTTCCCTGAAGCCGGCCCAGGTAACGAACGCCGCGCCGGAATTCTTCTGGCACAGGCTGCAATGGCAATGCGCCACCCACAGCGTCGGCAGCTGCGCGGAAAAGCCCAGTCTGCCGCACAGACAGGCGCCGGTAACCCGCGGCATCAGCGTATCGGCAGTCCGGCCGCTTCCCAGGCCAGCATGCCGCCCTCGACATTGATGGCGTTCCCGCCCAGCCCGCCACAGGCCATGCCACTGCGGCCGCCGCTGCGGCAGATCACCAGCAGGCCGCTGGTGTCGGGATCCACGCCCAGGTTACGGTAGGCGTCCTTGCCGATTTTCTGGATCAGCGACAAGGGCACATTGATCGCGCCGGGTGCGGCGACGGCCTTGAATTCGTCGATTTCGCGGACATCGACCATCACGGCGCCGCTTTTCTGGCGCTCGGCGGCCTCGCGCACGGAAATGGATTGGGACATGGAAAATAACCTCTTCAGGAAGGGAAACATGGTCAGGACGCGCAGAGTGAAAGGGAATCGGCGCCGCCATCCATGCTCGGGCAGTAGATGTCGTGCAAGGTCTGGATGATCTGCCGGATCGGCCCGTCGGCGACGCTGTAATACACGGTCTGCGCCTGTTTACGGGTGCTGACCAGTGACTTGGTGCGCAACAGCGCCAAATGCTGGCTCAGGGCCGATTGGCTGAGCGGGATGCGCTCGTTGAGCTGCGATACCGCCAGCTCGCCTTCAATCAGCAGGCATAAAATGCGCAACCGCTGCGGATTGGCCACGGCCTTCAGCAAGTCGGCGGCGAGGTCGGCTTGGGCGGACATGGCATCGGCGGTGAAGGCGGGCTTGCTCTTATTCATAGGCATAGTATATTTATACTTGACTAAATTAGCAATATCTAATTAAGATATACCTAAATCAATAAGCGGCGAGTCAGCCTGGGAGGGCGCGTGAAAAAGATAATCGTAATGGGTGCTGGCATCGGCGGCATGAGCGCCGCCTATGAATTGCGCAGCAAATTCGGTGCAGAGGCCGACATCACCGTGTTCGGCGATGGCCCGCGGTTCAGTTTCACACCGTCGAATCCCTGGTTGGCAGTCGGCTGGCGCGATGCCGAGCAGATCACCTTGGACGCCGGCGAGCATCTGAACAAAAAGAACATCCATTTCGTGCCACGCCGGATCAGCAAAATCAATCCGGAAGCCAATTCGGTGGAAACCGACAACGGCGACGTGCATGCCTACGACTACCTGCTGATCTGCACCGGTCC
>DATMWF010000196.1:0-14027 GCA_035562675.1 Arenimonas sp.
CCGCGCCCAGGCGCAGATGCAGGCCGACAGGCAGTGGCAGACCAAACAGGCGCAGATGCTGCGGATGATCGATGCCGCCGGCAGTGCACACTTTGAAAGCCTGATCAAACAGCTCGCCCTGGTCGACAGGATATCCAAGGGCCGGGCGACCGGCGATGCCTGGGTTTCCCTGCACCGCGTGCTGGCCCAATGGGCCGCGCTGAAAGCGAAAGGGCGCTTGCGGATTTGCGCCTGAGCGTTTACTACGGCGGAACCTTCGACCCGGTCCATCTCGGACATCTGTCGGTTGCCCAGGCCGCCAACCGGCAATTCCACACACCGGTCCATTTCATCCCCAGCGCTGATCCCCCGCATCGTGCGCCAGCTTCGGCAAGCGCCGAACAGCGCGCCGAGATGGTCGAACTGGCCATCGCCGGACACCCAGGCATGGCATGCGACCGACGTGAACTTCGCCGTAGCGGGAAATCCTACAGCGTCGACACCCTGCGCGGCCTGCGCGCGGAGTTGGGCCCGCAGCAGCCCATCGCCTGGCTGATCGGCATGGACGCGTTCCTGGGGCTGGATACCTGGCATGCCTGGCAGGAATTATTCGGTCTGGCGCATTTCGTGATCGTGCAACGGCCGGCGCAATCGCTTGCCCACATGCCCGAGGCCTTGCGCGCCGCCTGCGCCCGGCGCTGGCTGGCTTCTCCGGACGATCTGCTGGATGGCGCGTCCGGCGGGCTGTACATCCTGCCGCTGGCGCTGCGCCATGAGTCGTCGACCGCAATCCGGGCCGGACTGGCCGAGGGCCGGGATATGCGCGCCTTTCTACCCGCACCTGTTGCTGAATACATCCAATCCCATCAACTCTACGCATCAGGGGTATAATATGCCTCCATGCGAAACCTGAGGACATCCTCTTGACCCAAGCCCACATCATCAAAACCAGAATGCCCGATCCCCTGCCGGCGCCCGAAGACCTGCTCAAGCAGGTGCATCTGGCCCTGGAGGAAATGAAAGCCAAGGATACCGTCGAAATCGATGTGCGCGGCAAGACCAGCATCGCCGATTACCTGGTGGTCGCTTCCGGCACATCCAGCCGGCACGTCAAGTCGGTGGCCGATGAAGTCGTCAAGTTCGCCAAAAAGTGCGGCGTCATGCCGCTTGGCGTCGAAGGCGGAAACGAGGCGGAGTGGGTTTTGGTCGACCTGGGCGATGTCATCGTGCACGTCATGCTGCCGCGTATCCGCGAATATTACGCCATCGAGCGTTTATGGACGGTCGGCGACCAGCCGCCTGAGAACCAAGAACTGAACTGAGCCGTGAAAGCGCGCCTGATCGCCGTCGGTGAACGCGCGCCAGGCTGGGTTTCCGAGGGCTTCAGCGAATACCAGAAACGCCTGTCGCATTGGCTGCCGCTCGAGCTGGTTGAAATCGCGCCGGGTATCCGCGGCAAGGGCCGGGATGCCGCCAAAGCACAGTTCGAAGAAGGCCAGCGCGTTATCGCGGCCTTGCCAAAAAACGCCACCGTCGTGCTGCTCGAAGGCCGCGGCAAAAACCATTCCTCGGAACAATTGGCCGGACGCCTGGAATCCTGGCGTCAGCAGGGACGTGATTTGGCGTTCCTGATTGGCGGTCCGGAAGGGCACAGCCCTGAGGTCCTGGCCAGGGCCGATGAGCAGTGGTCAATTGGGGCGCTTACGCTGCCGCACATGCTGGTCAGGCTGATCGTCGCCGAACAGATCTACCGTGCCGCCAGCCTGCTGGCCAACCATCCCTATCACCGCGCCTGAGTCAGATACAGGCATGTCGTTCGAGTAATGCCCTGTGAGGCATTCGACAGGCATGTCAGTATGTTCTACGCGGTCCCGACTGGTCTCATTTGACCTGCGGCAGTTTGACCGGGACGCCGTTTTCGCAATAACCCTTGGCACATAGCCATGCCTGGACAAGGGGCTGGGGTTGGGTCAGCAGGTGGAAAATCACATTCTGTTCCAGAGTGCCACGAACCGCCTCCGCGCCCGGGCCGCGCGCCCAGATGCCGACATCGTCACCGCCATGGGTTTCCGAATTGGTCGGCACCAAGGCTTCCTGCATGAAGTTCGGATGCTCGGTATCGACATCGCTTAGATCCGGCCTGCCATTGGCCGGTTCGAAGAATCCACCGGGGTTGTGCGGGAAATTCTTGCTGCCGGCCGGCTGCAGGCTGCTTTCACCGGCATAGCCCGGACCGTTGGCATACACCAAGGTGGTATAAGGCTTGCCGAGAAGGTCCTTGACCAGGCTTGCCGGCTCATCTTCACCGGCTTTGCCGAAGACCTTGCCGAGAATCGGATTGCCGCGCTGCGGGTAGCCGACGAAGCTCATGGTGTGTGCATGGTCGGCGGTGACCAGGATCAACGTATCCTGATCCGAGGTCATTTGACCGGCGGTCCGGACCGCATCACTGAAAGCCACCGTATCGGTCAAGGCCCGGTAGGCATTGCCGGAATGGTGCGCATGGTCGATGCGGCCGCCTTCCACGACCAGAAGGTAGCCATTGTCGTTCTTGTTCAAAAGCGTAATGGCGACCTTGGTCATCTCGGCAAGGCTCGGTTCGTCTTCCTTGTCGGTCACGCGGTCGTATTCGTAAGTCAGATGGTCGCCGTTGAACAGACCGACCAGCCTGGAGGTCTTGCTCAGATTGAGTTTTGCCAATTGGCTGCCGGTACTGACGAAAGCCGTGGCCGGTTGCCGGCCTTTCCACTCAGTGAGCAGGTTACGGCCGTCCAGCCGAGTTCCTTTCGTATTCGGATAGCCGGTCGCCGAAGGCGGCAGGAACTTGTTCAATCCACCGCCCATCACCACATCCAATCCGCCGCCCGATGAAAAATCCACCAATTGCTGTGCGATATCCTTGCAGCCCGCCGAGCGGATGCCGGCCGGCATGTCGGCATCGCCTTCCCAGTTGCGCTCCGGCGTGTGCGCGTAGGTGGCGGCCGGGGTGGCGTGGGTGATCCGGGTGGTGGTGACCACACCCGTGGACAGTCCTGCGGCTTTGGCCAAAGCCACCGCGCTGGTCAACGGCGTCTTCAGGCTTGCCGCGCATTCACCGCGCAACGGGCTCTGGTCAACGCTCAAGAAACCCATGCGGGTTTTTGCACCGGTAATCATCGCGGTCATTGTTCCGGCCGAGTCGGGTGTCTGGCTGTCGGTGTTGTAGGTCTTGCTGAACGCGGTATACGGGAATTCCTCGAAACTCAGCTGGTTTTCCTCGCCGGTCTGTCCGCGCAATTGGCCTTCGTAGATGCGCGCGGCAGCCACAGTGGCCAGGCTCATGCCGTCACCTACGAATAAAATGACGTTTTTGGCTTTGGCCTTGCCTGAGCCGAGCTGATGGGCGCGTTGGGCGCCCTCGGAAAACCAGCGTTGCGCCGATTCCTGCTTGTCCTGGCTGGCGGTGGTACCGGCTAACAGCAGGCCGGCAAAGCAAAGTACAATGGCGCAAGGCTTGGTCATAAGGTCAATTCGTTCCATGCAAAGCACTATTTTAGCCCTTTTATGTTACCTGTTCATGGCATCCGGATGATTTTTCTCGCCTCACGTTCCCCGCGCCGGCAAGAACTTCTGGCGCAACTGAAGGTCACATTCGATGTGATGGACGTCGATGTGCATGAGCAGCGTCAGGAGGGGGAAACACCATGGGATTATGTCAACCGGGTCGCCCGGGAGAAAGCCGGGGCGGGTCTGCTGCAGCTTGCCGGAAGTCCCGGAGCCGTTGTGCTCGGCGCTGATACCGATGTGGTGCTCGACGGTACCGTGCTCGGTAAGCCGGAAGGCCCGGAACAGGCATTTTCCATGCTGCGCGCGCTTTCCGGCAGAACCCATGAAGTCATCACTGCGGTCTGGCTGATGTCGGCCGGACAGGAAGCGCACCGCGTGGTCGGCAGCAGGGTTCGGTTCGCCGACGTCAGCGATGACGAGATACGGTCTTACATAGCCACCGGCGAGCCGTTCGGCAAGGCCGGCGCCTATGCGGTGCAGGGCCAGGGCGCCGCCTTCATCGAATCGATCGAGGGCAGCTACTCTGGCGTCATGGGCCTGCCCGTGCATGAAACCTACCAGTTGCTGAAGCAGTTCCATGTCCCGGTCTGGCCGAAGTAGACCATGGCCGCCAGCGAAGAGCTTCTGATCAATGTGACGCCGCGCGAAACCCGTGTCGCGGTGGTCGAGAACGGCATGTTGCAGGAACTGCATATCGAGCGCAGTTCGAAGCGCGGCGTGCTGGGCAACATCTACAAAGGCCGCGTGCAGCGGGTGATGCCCGGCATGCAGGCTGCGTTCGTGGATATCGGGCTCGAGCGCACCGCCTTCCTGCATGCTTCCGACATCGCGCAGGCCGATTCCCGGCAGTTCGGCTCCGAATCGGTGGAGCCCGAGGCCAGGCCACAGCCGCTGATCACCTCCCTGGTGCACGAAGGGCAGGAGATCGTCGTACAGGTCATCAAGGACCCGATCGGCACCAAAGGCGCACGGCTTACCACGGAGATGTCCATCCCTTCGCGCTATCTGGTGCTGCTGCCCGACGCGAAGACCATCGGCGTCTCCAGCCGGATCGACGATGAGAGCGAACGCCAGCGGCTGAAAGCCATTCTGCAGAAGCATGCCGAGCGCTCAGGTTTCGGATACATCGTGCGGACCAACGCCGAAGGTGTCGATGAGGCCTACATCGAACAGGACATCGCCTATCTTGGACGCGCCATCGGCGTCCTGAAACAGCGCCGCCAGTCGGCGAAGGTCGGCGAATGCATCTACGAAGACCTCTCGTTGCCGATGCGCGCCGTCCGTGACATGCTGCATGCCGATGTGTCCAGCGTGTTGATCGATTCGCGCGAATCGTTCGAAAAGGTGCAGCGTTTCGCGCAGCAGCTGATGCCCGATCTGGCCGGCCGCATCCAGCACTATGCCGGTGCTCGTCCGATATTCGATTCCTATAGCGTGGAAGACGAAATCAGCCGCGCGCTCAGGAAGGAGGTCCCGCTGAAATCCGGCGGCTACCTGGTGTTCGACCAGACCGAGGCGATGACCTCGGTGGACATCAACACCGGCTCATTCCTCGGCCAGAAGAACCTTGAGGAAACCGCCTACCGCACCAACCTGGAAGCCGCACAGGCGGTCGCCCGCCAGCTCAGGCTGCGCAACCTGGGCGGCATCATCATCATCGACTTCATCGACATGAAGGAAGATGAACACAGGCGCCAGGTGCTGCGTACGCTTGAAAAAGGCCTTGCGCTGGATCATGTGAAGACCACGGTGTACGACTTTTCGCCGTTGGGCCTGGTGGAAATGACCCGTAAGCGCACTGTGGAAAGCCTGCAGCGCCAGCTATGCGAACCCTGTCCGTCCTGCGCCGGAAGCGGTTACATCAAGACCGCCGAGACGGTGGTGTACGAGATCTTCCGCGAGGTGACCCGCGCCGTCAGGCAATTCGAGGCGAAACAGGTGATGGTCATCGCGTCGCCGGACGTGGTTTCCAGGATCACCGAGGAAGAGTCCGCGGCGGTGGCGGAGCTTGAAGAGTTCATCGGCAAGGACATCCGCTTCCAGTCGGATGAGCAGTGTGCCCAGGACCAATTCGACGTGGTGCTGTCCTAAGCCATGCCAACGCCCTGGCGACGTACGCTGCGCCTGACGCGCCGGTCCTTCGGGTACGGCTTGCTGGTGCTGCTGATCGCGGCGGCGGTGCTGGTGAGCGCCGCCAACCTGTTCCTGCCTTTCATCGAAAACAACCCGGAACGCGTCAAGCAATGGCTGAGCGACAGGGTCGGGCAGCCGGTGGAATTCCAGAGCAGCCGGACCGAATGGACACGGCGCGGACCCAGGGTCAGCCTGGACGGCCTGCGCGTCGGGGAAGGCGGCAGCATGGTCAACATCGGCCGCGCCGAGCTGCTGGTGTCCGTGTACTCGGGGTTGCTTCCCAACCATCCCCTGACCGAACTGAAAGCCAAGGGTTTGTTCCTGCGCCTTGAGCAGCAGGCCGATGACCGCTGGGAGCTCCGCGGCCTGCCGAAGCAGGCGGATTCAAAGGCTGATGCCCTGGACGTCCTGTCCGGATTCGGCGAACTGCAGCTGGAAAATTCGGTCCTGCAGGTCACCCCGAAAAACAAGGTGCCGATCCGCATACCGCGCATGGATATGCGCATGCGCGTCCAAGGCCGGAAACTGTCGATCGGTCTGCGCGCGGAAGCCAAGCCGGGTGACGCCCCCCTGCTGTTGGTCGCCGAGGTGGACAGAAAAAGCTATTCCGGCCGTGTCTGGCTCGGCGCGAAGAATATCCAGCTGGCCAACTGGCTGGCGCTGGCGCCGCAGTGGAATCCGCCCAAGCTGCATGCGCAGGCGCAGGTCGATCTCTGGGCGGATCTGCATGAACGCCGAATCAGCCGCGTGCATAGCCGCATCGGCGTCAGGCAGCTGTCTTTCAATAAGCCGGCCCGGAAGACCCTCTTTTCATTCAGCAACACACCGGCCCTGTTCGACAGGATAGCCGTTGAATCGCATTGGCGCCGGCAAGGCACAGGGTGGGATCTGCACATACCGACCATTGCCTTTGAATCGAGAAACCGGAAACAGCAGGTTTCCGATATCCGTATGCATTCCGAGCAGGGAATGTGGCAGGCCAAAGCGGCGGCTGTCGACATCAACGCGTTGGCGGCTTTGAATCCCCTGTTCAGCGGACAACTGCCAACGGCGCATGCGTGGCTGCAGAAGGCGCAGCTACAAGGCAGCCTTAAAGGCCTTCAGGCGCGGGGCGACAGCAATCGCAAGCAGTGGACATTGTCCGGAACCGCTCAGGGCCTTGGTATGGCGGCCATCGGCAACAGTCCGGGATTCCAGGGGGTCGTCGGCGTGTTCAAAGCCGATCAGTCCGGCGGTACGTTCAAATTCAAGCCGTCCGAGCCGACCTTGCTTTGGTCGGCATCGTTTGGCCGAAACATCCCGAGCGGCATCGATGGCGCCGTTCACTGGTGGAAATCCTCAGGCGACTGGGTGGTGGCCACCAGGGGCCTGCGTTGGCGGGGTGACGGCATGCAGGCCGATGTCGATATGCAGCTGCAGTTCCATCAGGACGGAGGCAAGCCGATGCTGAATGTCGCGGCCAAACTGGCGCCGTTCGGTTTCGACACCGCAAAACGGTTCTGGCTGCGTCATATCATGCCGCCGAATTCCATTCGTTGGCTAGACATGGCGCTTGAAAAGGGCCAGGTACGCGATGCATCGGTCGTCATCGCGGGCGATCTTGATCACTGGCCGTTTACCGACAGGACCGGTCGTTTCAGCGCCCGTGCCACCATCCTGGCGGACAGCTTCAAGTTCGCCAATGACTGGCCGGCCGCACGGCAGGCGGTCCTGTATGCGGACTTCAACGGCCCGGGCTTCAGCGTCATCGGCGACGCCATGTACCTGGGCAACAAACTGACGCTGAAACCCAGCGGCATGAAGCGTTTCACGGAAACCGACCTGGCGATCGACGTCGCATCCGAAACCAGCATGCAGGCGCTGATGCCGGTGGTCAATGACACGCCCTTGAAGCAGAAACTGGGTGAAGCGGTTTACAGCCTGCAGGGCGAAGGCCCCGCCGCGGTCACCGTGGCCCTGTTCCTGCCCCTGAAAGCGGGGCCGGCATTCAACACCGTCAATGGCACGCTTGATTTCAAGGGCACCGCCATCCGTGCGCCGCTATGGAAACTGGCCATGCAGAAGTCCACAGGAAGGGCGGTGTTCAGCCATTCAGGCTTCATCGCCAAGGAATTGTCCGGATTGATTGACGGCAATCCGGTCAAGCTCGACATCCGTGTGGGGCAAAACTACACACAGATCAAAACCAACCACGTCGAGGCCGTCGTGCGCGGCGTGTTCAGTACCGACTACCTGCTGAATTTCGATGACAGCCTGAAGGACCTGAAAAAAACACTGCAGGGCACCAGCCCTTGGCAGTTCACGATCAGCTCGCCGGCCGTCAAAAACCAGGGCGCGGCGCCGGTCTATCTCAGGGCGCAGTCGGAGCTGGCCGGAACCCGCATCAACCTGCCGGAGCCGTTGCAGAAACCGGCTGCTTCGATGCAGACCCTGAGCATGCTGACCCAGCTGCCGGTCGATAAGGGCACGATAGAAGTTAAGCTTGGCGATCAGTTCCGGCTCTTGCTGAAAAAGCCCCTGAACAAGCCGATGTCAGGTATCGCCTTGTTCGGTGAGCAGACCCAGGGTGCGATACCGGCCAGCGGTTTTTCAGTGCGGGGCCAGACCGACCGATTTGATGTCGCCTCCTGGCTGGCTTTGGCCACAAAGGCCGATGACGGGGCCGGTCTGCAGGCCTTCGACCTGACGGTCAACCGGCTACGCCTGATCGGTAACGAATTCGGCAGCACGCGCCTTCTGATGGGCCCGATGGCCGACGGCATGACGGTCCGCGCGCAAGGTGAGCGGCTCGACGGGCAAGTCAGCATTCCTGACGCGAAAAACGCGCCGATCAGCGCGGTCTTCAAAACCGTGCATCTGGGCGCCTTCGGCGTGAAGGCCGCCGATACGGCCGTCCTGCCGTCCAGCCCGCCGATTGATTTCGGCAATCCGGCTGAATTGCCGCCGATCCTGCTCAGCATCCAGGATCTTCACATCGGCGATGCCGGCTTCGGCCGCTGCGAACTGCAGACCACGCCTGGCGCGCAGGGACTGCTGATCCAGAAATTCAGCACCAAATCGCCGCTGTTGACGCTGGATGCGACCGGGCTTTGGCAAGGGGTTGGCAAGGGCGCGCGGACATCCCTGCAGGCCAACCTGGCCAGCAAGGACCTGGGCCGGATGCTGACCGCTTTCCATTATCAGGACGTCATCAAGAGCGGCGCGACCAAAGCGCAGTTCACCGGCGCCTGGGGTGGTTCGCCGATGGATTTTTCATTGCAGGGATTCAACGGCAACCTGTCCATTGATGTGTCCCAAGGCCAGATTCTCGGCGTGGAGCCAGGGGGCGGCCGGGTATTGGGCCTGGTCAGTCTGGCGGAGATCCCGCGGCGGCTCAGCCTGGATTTCAGCGATTTCTTCGGAAAGGGTTTCAGCTTCAACCAGATCACGGGGCAATTCGCGTTCGCGCAGGGCAAAGCCAATACCCAGAACCTGAAAATCCTCGCGCCGGCCGCGGACATCAGCATCACCGGCAGCACCGATCTGGTCAAACAGCAGTTCGACCAGCGCGTGGAAGTGCGCGCCAAGACCAGCGGCCTGTTACCGGTGCTGGGTGCGGTGACCCTCGGCCCGGTTGGCGTGGCGGCGGGTGTTGTGGCACAGGCGGTGCTGGATAAACCCTTGAAGGACAACGCCACCGTCCATTACGAAATCACCGGCCCCTGGGCGAAGCCGGAGGTCCGCAAGGTGCAGACGGCGGACAAAAAAAAGGAGTAGCCCCGCATCGCAGGGCCGCTCCATCCCGTATTCCAGATGCTTACAGTTTCTGTTTCGGTTTCAGGTCGGCAGGCACCGGGGAGTGTGCCTTCAGTTCATCCAAACCCTTGCTGCAGGCGGCGGCCCAGGTCCTTACCAAGGCGCGGTAATCCATGAGGTTCCCGGACTGGTTGCTGTACTGCATGCCGCCGGTGTTGCTGGTGGCGCGGCGGTCAAGCACGCGGCCGAGCAGGGCATTGGTCATGGAATCACGGACCTCCAACACCAGCGTTCCTTCGCCCGCTTCCATGACGTAGGTGCGGGTCATCGACGGGCCGTTGACGGCCGGCGCATTGATGTAAAGATTGGCCACGCCCGGCGACAGCCGCAGTACGTCCGGTCCGGGCGCGGTCACCACGGTAAAGCCGTTCTTGCTCAAGGTTTCGGCGAATACTTCATCGAAATTCTTCTGCGTGCCGTCGATGATTTTCTTGGTGTCATCGGCGCTGATGCGGTTGTCAAGAGATCCCCGTCCGGGCGTGTTCATGTCGCGCAGCCAATTCTTCTTGAACGCCACTTCGGACGGATCAATCATCACTTTGGTATAGGTGCGGAAATCAGCGCCAGGCAGCAGATAGGCGGCGTCCACGCGCTGTGCCTTGACTTCGACCAAGCCGTCCCAGTTCTGCGGTATTTCCGCGTTGACCGGACCGGCTAGCGCGAATGCCAGCAAGACCAATAGATTCGTTTTGATTGCCATATGCATCTCCTTGGGTTGTGTTTGAATGGACCTGGCATTCACGCCTAAAGCCTGAAGGTATTAGAATCCAAACGCGCGGTACCGTCAATGTCGGCGGCAGGTTGGCTCGCGTTACCGTGCTGATGCGGTTGCGATATAGTAGATTCATGTATGCGCTGAACAAAATCCCATTCCTGCTGGCGGTGACGCTGCTGACCGGCTGCGCGACGGTGCCGCCGGAACAAAATCCGCTGGCCGAATGGTCGCCGTCAGCCAATTTCGATGAACGCAGGCCACGGCTGATCGTCCTGCACGGTACGGAAATGCGATCGGCGGATGCCGCACTCGCCGTTTTGAAAAGCCGTAACGCCGGCGGCCGGGTCAGCGCGCATTACCTGATCGCCGACGATGGCCGGATCCTGCAGCTGGTGGCCGATAGCCAACGTGCCTGGCATGCCGGGGCAGGCCGCTGGCGCGGTTTGAACGACGTCAATTCGGTTTCCATCGGCATAGAGCTCGACAATGACGGCATCGAGCCGTTCAGCCAAAGCCAGGTCGATGCACTGCTCAGGCTGCTCGCCGATCTCTGCGCCCGTCATGACATCCCGCGCTCCGCCATCATCGGCCACAGCGACATGGCGCCGGGCCGCAAAAAAGATCCGGGCGTGCGCTTTCCGTGGCGGCAGCTGGCCGAGGCCGGTTACGGGGTGTGGTATGCCGATGCCCTCAGTGAGCCGCCGCCGGAATTCGACGCGGCGCTTGCGCTGGCCGCGTTCGGCTACGATACCCGCGACCTGCCGGCGGCCGTGCGCGCCTTCCACCGGCGATTCCGCGCCATGGACACCGTGGTGTTGGACGAACTGGACCGTAAGATCCTGTTCGACCTGGTCCGCAGCGGCGTTGCCCCGGCGGTGGATCGCAATCTTTAGGCAACGCCCCGGCTACCGATGGATTACTGCTGTTCGGGCGGTGGCGCTTCGCCGGTCTGCGCGTCGATCTGTTTCTGCAGATCGGCGGCGCGTTGATCGTTCTTGTCCAGGGCGCCATCCAGTTTCTCCTGGATGGCGGCGCCGTCATAGCCGACCGCGTCCGCGTTGCGCAGGGATTTGGTGTCGTCGCGGCCTTGGTAGTCATTTACGGCCTTCGGTGGCTCGGGATCGCTGCAGGCGGTCATCGACAGCGCGAGCATCAGGGCAGTCATGTGCAAAACGGCTTTCATCGCGGTTCTCCCGGGTAAGGCGTCATGGTTGTGCGGCTTTCGGCAGCCAGCCGAGCTTTCCGGCATGCAGGCTGTGGATGTAAAGGCGGTCTCCGGTTTCCGTCACGCCGGTGGTTTCCGGATAGGCGCCGGACGGGTCCTGCAGGTCGGCGACCACCTTGCCGTCTTCGGTGAACGCGAACACATGGCCGTAAGGTTCGGGGATCGGCCAAAGCGCGCGGGGCAGCCGCAGCGTGACTTTGCGCAGGAACGGCCTGTCTGCCAAGCGGTCGAGGCTGGCATTGCGGGGTTTGGCGAAGCCCAGCCATATTTTTCCGTCCAGGCCGCGCATCAGGTTATCCGGAAAGCCGGGCAGGTTATCGAATAAGACGGTCGCCTGCGGGCTGCCGCTGCCGACATCCAGGTTGTCGGCGGTCACCGCGATTTTCCAGACCCGGCTGCGTCCGGTTTCGTTGACGAACAGGGTGTTGCCGTCTGCGCTGAGCGCCACGCCATTGGCGAAGCTTAGTCCGTTGGCCAGCACGCGGGTGGCCCTTGTGGATGGATCATAGGCCAGTATGCGGCCGGTGGCGGACTGCTCGAGGATATCGAGTACGCTGGCTTCGAAGGTGCCGCCCCAGTCGGCTGGCGCGAAGCGGCGTGAGGCGTCGCTGAAATATACCGTTCCGTCGGCCGCCACCGCCACGGCATCGGCGTATCGGATCGGATCGCCGTTCACCCGGTCGGCCAGCACGCTGACCTTGCCGGTCGGGTCGATGGAAAGCAGTCCCTTGATGGCATCGGCAGCGATCAGGTGGCCTGCGGCATTGAAATCGAAACCGAGCACCCGGCCGCCGGTACGTGCGAACACGGACTGTGCGCTACCGTCCGGCGCCATGCGAAGGATGTTTCCGCTGGCCACGGCGGCATAGAGTTTGCCGTCCGGTCCGATGGCGATATGCTCCGGGCCGGTTTCACCGCCTATATCGATGGTTTGCAGCCCGGCCAGGCGGCTGTTCGGTGCATGCGGACCGACATAGCCCGGCGCTTCCTGAGCCTTCCACGCTACCGGAGTCACCGGCACCGGCCAGAGGCACAGATAGGCGATTGCCGCCGATGAAAGCACCAGCAGCAGATAGGCTGTTTTTTTCATGGCACGCCATCCGCGCAGGTCATGCGCCGGGCGACCCGCCGGCAGCCAGCAGGGCGCCCATTTTCTGATGGATCAGGTTGACGGCCTTCAACGGCCGCAGCATGACCTTGAATTCGATGATCCGGCCCTGATCGTTCCATTTGATCATGTCGACGCCGTTGACTGTGATGCCGTCAATGCAGACCTCGAACTCCAGGATGGCGTCCTGTGGTCCTTCAAGCTCGCGCACGTAGCGGAAGGATTCGTTGAAGAACACGTGGAAGGCGGCGCTGAGGTATTTCACCGTGATCGGCTTGCCGAGCTGCGGGGTGTGCACGACCGGCGAATGGAAAACCACGTCCTCCGCGAGCAGGGCGTCCAGACCGCGGACATTGCGTGTGTTGACCAGGTCATGCCAGGTGGCGAGCGGTGCGGCTGTCATGCGCGGTATTCCTTGTCATGGGCTTCGTGGGCGGTGCGGATCCATTCCGACTTTGTTCGATTCTCGGCCCAGCCGCCGGCCCGGTCAAGTCCCGCCAGCGCGGGGTTACATTTTCTCGCCGAACGCCAGATCGCCGGCATCGCCCAGGCCGGGCAGGATGTAGCTGTGTTGGTCGAGGCTGTCGTCGTGCGCCGCTATCCACAGGTGGCAGGTGTCCGGCAGGTGTTGTTCCAGGTAGTCGATGCCCTGCGGAGCGGCTACCACGACGGCGATATGGATCTGCTTCGGGCTTCCCCGCTCAACAAGCCGCTGGTATACGGCCACTATCGACTGCCCGGTGGCCAGCATCGGGTCGACCAGCAGCACGGTTTTGCCGTTGATGTCGGCGATGGCCTGATATTCGACCTTGATGTCGAAATAATCGTCATGGTTCGGATGATGCCGATAGGCGGAGATGAAGCCGTTTTCCGCACTGTCGAACACGTTCAGGAAGCCGGTATGCAGGGGCAGACCGGCCCGCAATATCGAGCAGATGACCAGCCTGTCCTGTATTTCCGCGGTTTTCTTGACGCCCAGCGGTGTCCGGGTTTCGGTATCCCGGTAATCCAGCGTTTTGCTCAGTTCATAGGCCATCACTTCGCCGATGCGTTCGATGTTCCGCCGGAAGCGCATGCTGTCGCCCTGGATGCCTACGTCGCGGATTTCCGCGAGGAACCGGTTGAGTACGCTGTTGGTGTCCGAAAGATGATGAATTTTCATAAATCCCCGTCGCGGAAAGGATTCGCCGCTATGCCGTGGTCTGCAGCGTCGCGGTCGGTATGGATTCGACGTCCTTGATGATCTGGCGCTGCGGCATGTAGTGAAGCAGCAGGTCGGTTTCCTTCTTGACCACTTCATAGCACTCGCAGCTCAGCTTTTCCAGCTTCGGCCGGTCCAGCACCCGGATCAAGCCACGCGCATAGGAAATCACGCCGAGCTCCTGCAGCTTGAACGCCGCATGGCTGACACCCTCGCGGCGCACGCCGAGCATGTTGCTGATGAATTCCTGGGTCATGGTCAGGTGGTTGTGCGACAGGCGGTCCATGGAAAGCAGGAGCCAGCGGCAGAGCTGCTGGTCGATCGA